>JACMMK010000254.1 GCA_014379045.1 Burkholderiales bacterium | reverse complement strand
GCGGTCGGCGCGGCCGCGCCACTGGTTGGGGGGTATGCCCCCCTCACGCGCGCGCAGTCACCGGCGCCCAAGCCCGCCCGCGCCGGCGAAGCGCTACCGGTCGCGCTGCGCGTCAATGGCACGGAGCACCGGCTGAGTCTCGACCCGCGTACGACGCTGCTCGACGCATTGCGCGAGCACCTCGGCCTTGTCGGCTCGAAGAAGGGCTGCGACCACGGTCAATGCGGCGCCTGCACGGTGCTGGTCGACGGCGAACGCAAGCTCGCCTGTCTGACCCTTGCGGCGCAGGCGCAGGATCGCGCCATCACGACGATCGAGGGCCTCGCACGCGGAGACACGCTGCATCCGATGCAGCAGGCGTTCATCGACAACGACGCGTTTCAGTGCGGATACTGCACTCCCGGCCAGATCATCAGCGCCGTGGCTTGCGTCACCGAAGGGCGCGCCAGCAACGATGACGAGATCCGCGAGTACATGAGTGGCAACCTGTGCCGCTGTGCGGCTTATCCGAACATCGTCGCCGCGATTCGCGAAGCGGCGCCGAAGATGCGAGGCGCCTGATGCGACCGTTTACGTATATGCGCGCGACCGATGCGCAATCGGCAGTGCGCGCGGCCGCGGTGTCCGCGGATTCGCATGTGCGCTCGCCGGTGCAGTATCTGGCCGGCGGCACCACGTTGATCGACCTGATGAAGCTCGACGTGATGCGGCCGACGCAACTGGTCGATATCTCGCGCCTCGCCGACAGCCGGATGCGAGAAATCGAAGCCACGAGCGCAGGCGTGCGCATCGGCTCCCTGGCCACGATGCGTGAAGTAGCCGACCACCCGGCGATCCGGCGCGACTATCCCGTCCTCTCCGAATCGCTCTGGCTGGCCGCCTCGCAGCAGATCCGCAACATGGCGCATGTCGGCGGCAACGTACTGCAGCGGACGCGCTGCGCCTACTTTCGCGACACCAGTTGGCCGTGCAACAAGCGCGAGCCGGGCACCGGCTGCTCGGCGCTCGACGGGATGAACCGCTGGCATGCGGTACTCGGGGCATCCGAGCAATGCATCGCTAGCTACCCTGGTGATTGGGCGACCGCGCTGATCGCGCTCGATGCGAGCGTCGAGACCCTGTCGGAAAAAGGACCGCGCAGCCTGCGCTTTTCCGCCTTGCATCGTCCGCCCGGCAGCACACCGCATATCGAAACGAACCTCGCGCCCGGGGAACTGATCACCGCGTTCCTCGTGCCTGCCGGCGCGCACACCCGACGCTCGCTCTATCTGAAGATTCGCGACCGCGAATCGTACGAGTTTGCGCTGGCGAGCGCGGCGATCGCGCTGGATCTGAACGGCGACACGGTACGTGACGTGCGCATCGGTCTGGGCGGGCCGGTGTCCGTACCGTGGCGGTCGCGCGAGGCGGAGAAGCTGCTGGTCGGCAAGCCGTTGACGGAGGCCAATGCGCAAGCCGCGGCAAAGGCGGCATTTGCTGCTGCCAGGACGCGCAAACACAACGCGTTCCGTGTGCCGCTTGGGCGCGAAACGCTCGTGCGCGCGCTGATGCAAGCCAGATCGATGGAGGTGGCGGTATGAGCGCCCCGGTTCCCCCACCCCAGGCCAACATGGGCCAGCCGATCGCGCGCCTGGAAGCGCGCGCGAAGGTCACGGGAGCGGCGCGCTATGCGGCCGACATGCCGGTGACGAATCCCGCGTTTGCCTACCTGGTCACCAGCACGATCGCGCGCGGCCGGATCACCGGGTTCGACGAAAGCGCCGCGCGCGCGGTCCCCGGCGTACTGGAGGTGATGACGTACCGCAACCGCCCCCCGCTGCAACCGATCAAGCACTTCTTGGAAGGCGGGTCGGCGTTGACGGGCGCGGTTGCGCTGGCTGATGCGAACGTCACGCACGAGGGTCAGATCGTCGCGATGATCATCGCCGAGACGTTCGAAGCGGCACGCGACGCGTCGCATCGGCTGGCCCTGCGCTATCGCCGCGAGTCACCCGCCGCGACGTTCGGCTCCCGCGGGGTGGTCGTCCAGCGCACAGCCGAGGTCATTCCGATGCGCAAGGACCCGTCCTTGGGGAACGCCGATGCCGCGCTGAAAGGCTCGGCCGTCGTGCACGACGCTGAATACGCGACGCCGACGCAGCATCACAACGCGATGGAGCTCTACTCGACCACCGCGCAGTGGCTGGGCGACGAGTTGACGATCTACGAACCGAGCCAGTTCGTCTACGGACTGCGCGCCGGGCTCGCCATGCAACTTTCGATTCCGCCCGAGAAGATCCGCATCGTGAACGACTTCGTCGGCGGCGCGTTCGGCGGCAAAGGGGCGGTCACCCAGCGCACGGCGCTGGTCGCCCTGGCCTCGCGCGCGCTCGGTCGACCGGTGAAATTGGTCGCCACCCGCGACCAGGGCTTCACCATCTCCGGCCATCGGCACGAGACGAGGCATCGCGTGCGCCTCGGCGCCACGCGCGAAGGCCGTTTCACCGCCTATCACCATGACCTCTGGGAACTCAACGGTCGCAGCGACGCCTACGTGAACACCGGTATCGACAACTCGGCCGCGATGTATGCGTTTCCGGCGGTGATGAGTACCGCACGCATGGTTCGCGCCGACCGCGACCCGCCGATCTTCATGCGCTCGCCGCCGGAGGTGCCGGTGATGTACGCGCTCGAAAGTGCGATCGATGAACTCGCGTTCAAGCTCGCGATCGATCCGGTGGAGTTGCGCCGGATCAACGATACGCAGAAGAACTGGGTGACCGACAAGGCCTATACCAGCCGCAGCCTGATGCCGTGCTACGACGCCGCCAGCGCAGCCTTCGGCTGGAAGAACCGGAATCCGAAGCCGGGTGCGATGCGCGCTGGCGACTGGATGGTCGGCTGGGGCTGTGCGACGGCGACATATCCGACCCAGGTCTCGCCCGCCGTTGCACGCGTGCGCCTGTCGGCGGACGGGTCCGCACGCGTGGAGATCGCAGCGCACGATGTCGGCACCGGTGCCTACACCGTGATCGGTCAGATGGTCGCGGAGTGCCTCGCGCTCAGGCCGGCGCAGGTCGCAGTGACGATCGGCGACAGTGTGCTGCCGCCAGGACCGGTGTCCGGCGGCTCGGTCACGACGGCGAGCGCGTGTTCGGCGGTGAAGCTTGCGTGCGACCAGATACTCGCGAAGCTCGGTATCGCCGCCGATGCAGGCGACAAGCAGCGTGCTGCGGCCTTCGACCGGCTGAAGACCGGTGCTATCGAGGAGACCGGTAACTTCGTCCCCGCGTCGAGTGAATCGAAAACCACCGCCGGACTCTACAAGGGCAGTGTGGATATCACCGGCGGTCCCAACGCCGCCAATGGCGCGAAGACGATGTTCGCCTTCGGTGCGGAATTCGTCGAGGTACGCATCCACGCGCGCACGCGCGAGATCCGCGTGCCGCGCATCGTCGGCGCGTTCGCCGCGGGCCGGATCATGAACCCGCGGACCGCGCACAGTCAGCTGATGGGCGGCATGATCTGGGGAATCGGCTCCGCGTTGCACGAGTTCACCGAGATCGACGTGCGCGAAGCGCGCTACATCAACGACAACCTGGCCGAATATCTGGTGCCGGTGAACGCCGATATCCGGCAGGTCGACGTGATCATGGTCCCGGAGGTCGACAACGAGGTGAATCCCGTGGGCGCCAAGGGCATCGGCGAGCTGGCTAACGTCGGCACCGCGGCCGCGATCGCCAATGCGGTATTCCACGCGACCGGCAAGCGCATCCGCGAGTTGCCGATCACGATCGACAAGTTGATCATGGGCTGACGCAGCGTGGGTCGGTCGAGCGGCGTCGCTCAATCCCGCCGGTCGATCGGCGCCGGTTCATCGGCGTCGTCCGTCACCGTCGCTTTCTCAGGGTCGGTCCCTCACCGTCGGTCAGCCAGCGTCGGCACAGAGCTCAACGCGGCGGCGGCTTTCCCACGAAGGTGTACAGCTCCGACAGAGGAACCATCCGGCCATGCAGCGGCAGGATCCTGTCGACCGAGATTTTCAGCCGTTCGACATTGGACACCAGACTGAGGTGATTCAGGTTGGGGGTCGCTGGCGGCGGCGTGTTCGGGGGCGCCGGGGTGAACGCATCTGCCTCGATCAGCAGCCTCTCCTTGGGCAGGTAGACCATCAGGAAACTGTCACTGTGCGGGCCGCCGGTCAGGCGGTGAATCTGGATCGAGCGCGTGCCGTCCCCCATTTCGAGGCCGTCGCCCACTGCAGTGAACGTCGGCTTGCGGCCCGATTTCGCCAGCAGATCGGGCCGGATACTGTTCGCCGTGGCGAAAGCCTTCTCGAAGAACGGCACGTTGGCGGCTTGAGTCACGATCGTTGCACCTTCGGCGACCGCCGCGCGCACACCGCCGGAGTGATCGAAATGCTGGTGGCTGTTGACGGCGAAACGGATCGGCTTGCCCGGGGCGAGTTGCTTGACCTGGTCGATCACGGCCTGTGTGCGGGCGTCGTTCAGGGGCGTTTCGACGAGAACCAGGTGATCGCGCATCTCGATCGCGACGCTGTTGTGCGAGCCACCGGCCAGGAACCAGACGCCATCGGTGACCTTCTCGACGGTCACGCGCTCGCCCTGGTTGCGCGCGGCGTCCGGGACCGGCAACGATACGGCCGCGTTGGGCTCGACGGTCTTGACCACCAGGTCGAGCACCGGAAAGCCACCCATCGTCTGCCGGATGCGTGAAGGGAACTTGACGCCCCCGTGGTCGAGGTAATCGCTGTAGGTGGTCACGGTCGGGGTGTCGCCCAGAACCGGATCGGGAACGGTCGAGGCTACCTGCGTCACCAGTCCGTTGGCACCGATCGAGACGATGGCGGCGAATCTTCCGGGTTCGGTGAAGGACACCGCGCTGCCGCCGTCGGTCTCGCCGCGCACGACTGCGTTGTTGCGCATTGCCGCCTTCAATGCGCCGTGGGGCGTGATCCACAGTTGGTGGATCCGATCGGCGACGAATCTTGGTCCGGGTGTGACGTTAGTCCCCGCTTGTGTCCAGGCAACGTCACCATTGACGAACACCTCATTGCGCTGTTGCCCAGACAATGGATAGCCACCGCCGCCGAGCGGCTCGGCGCGACTCAGCACGATCTCGTCGCGCATCGCTGCGACCTGATAGTCGACGCTGCGCGTGACCGAATGCAACGTGATCCGGGGCCACGCCTCCCCCGGTTTGTAGGCCTGGCCGAAGGTGTGGCCGGAGCCTTCGGCGACATAGCGCAGCGTCTTCAACTGCGAGGCGCCCATGGCCTGCGACGCGCGAGCTAGCACGTCGCTTGCATTCTCCGGCGTCGACGCGCAGGCGGCCAACAGGCCGACGAACGCCGCGAATACACTCGCGCGGAAGGACACGCGAAAGGCAACATACATGGGCGGTTCCTTCTATGTCACTGGACGGGATTCAAGCGTAGCACGGGGCTCGATTCCCGAGACTTACCATCCAGTGCGCGCGGTATCGCAAAGCGTCCGTCAAGCGTCTGGCGCCGGCCGCCCAGCCGTGTTCGAATCAAACGACCGATCCAGGGAAACAGACGATGCCCATGTTCGTGCAGGCAGGGCTGTGGGGACTGCTCGCCGCCTCGGGGTTGCTGATCGGCGCGGCGATTGCGGTAGCCGCGCATCCCAAACTGTCGCACCGCGTGATCGCGGCTGTCATGGGCTTCGGGGGCGGCGTTCTGCTCGCCGTGCTATCGGTCGACCTGATGGAAAAGGCCTTCGCCGACGGCGGACCCACCGCGGCGATTGCAGGTTTCCTACTGGGCGCGACGGTATTCAGCACCGCGAACTGGCTTCTTGCGCAGCACGGGGCCAAGCATCGCAATCGCTGCGGCGGCTGCGTGCGGCAACCGTCGGAAGCGCAACACGCGGGCAGCGGCATGGCGATCGCCGTCGGTGCGCTCCTCGACGGTATTCCGGAGTCGCTCGTCATCGGCCTATCGCTCGTCGGCGGGGAGAAGATCGGGTGGGGTCTGATCGCCGGCTTCTTTCTGGCCAACATTCCGCAAGGGCTGTCGAGCGCAGCCGGCATGAAACAAGCCGAGCGGTCGAGCGTTTACGTATTCGCCGTCTGGACTGGTATTCCTCTGCTCAGTGGGCTGGCCGCGGCAATCGGTTATCTGGCGCTTGGATCCGCCGCGCCGGCGGTCGGCGGAGCGATCCTGGCGTTTGCGGCAGGTGGCGTGCTGGCGATGCTGGCCGAGACCATGATTCCGGAAGCATTCGAGGACGCCCAGCCGTTCATCGGCGTGATCACGGTCGTCGGCTTTCTCGTGGCGTTTCTGCTGATCAAGACGCAGGTCTGAACCGCGGACAGCCGGTGCCTCGCCGCGCCGGCAAGCTGCGCGCGTCATTCACCGCGTCGGGCGATTCGCCCCTGCGCCAGATCGCGCCTGGCGCGCGCGGCGGGCCACCTGCGTCCCCCTCGCGTTTCGAAAAACTGGTAAAGATCAGGGATCTGCTGACGTTAATCGAATGGATTCAGTTGTTTGTGCGATACGTTCAACGATGATGGCGACGTTTGATGCGAACCCGGGGATACGGAATACGGCTCGGTCTGGGGGCGAAGTTCACCCTTGCGGTGCTGACCATACTGGCCGGCACCATGGCCGCTAATACGCTGTATTCGCTGCATATCTCGACTGCATTCCACGAAAAACAGCTGGTCGAACGCGGTAATGCGCTCGGGCGCCTGATTTCGCTGGTCAGCCCGGAAGCGATACTGGGCTTCGACTTCGTGCAGTTGAACGACTATACCCACCAGTTGTCCTCGCAGCGCGATGTCGTCTACGGCGTGATTCTGAGCCCGGAGGGATTGCCGCTCAGTTCCTATGTCGACGACTCCGATCCGTTGATAAAGCAGCGGCTGGAGGGGGTGCAGTCCAACGACATCGCTAAACTGCTGCAAGCGCTCGATGACGACTTCGAGTTGATTCGCCTGCAGTTTCCGATCGTCCATAACGAGGTATCGCTGGGCCGTTTTCTGGTCGGTATCAGCACGCAGACGCTGCACAGCGAATATCGTCGGCAACTGCTGACCCAGTCGCTCGCGCTGGCCGCCATCGTGCTTTTCCTCAGCGCCGCGATCCACGTGGTGTTCAGGTTCAATGTGCTGTCCCCGATCCAGGCGTTGATCGCCGCTTCACGTCAGCTCGGGCGCGGTCAATACACCACCGTCGAAGTCAAATCGACGGACGAAATGGGATTGCTCGCCCAGGCGTTCAACGCGATGGCCGAGGAAGTTCGGCAGGAGCAGGCCAAGCTGCATCGGCAGGCCAACTTCGATACGCTGACCGGGCTGCCCAATCGGCTGATGGCGCTCGATCGAATCGACCACGCGATCAACCGCGCCAAGCGTACGCATCAACGTTTCGCGTTGTTCTTCATCGACCTGGACAACTTCAAGAGCGTCAACGATTCGATGGGCCACGCGGTGGGCGATGAGCTGCTGGCCGCCACGGGGGCTCGCGTACAGGCTACCCTGAGGGATGCCGATACGGTCGCCCGCCTCGGCGGCGACGAGTTCCTCGTCCTCGCTCCGGATGTCGTCAACGAAGTGCAGGTCGAGGAGATTGCGGAACGTCTGATCCGGGCGATATCCGAGCCGCAGGACCTGCACGGTCGCAAGGTGGTGGCACGTTGCAGCATCGGGATCGTGCTTTTTCCGGACAACGGAGATTGCGTCGAGATGTTGATGGCGAACGCGGACAATGCGATGTACCAGGCGAAAGCCACCGGACAGGGCTCTGCCATCTTCTTCACCGACGAAATGAACACCCGGTTGCGCGAGCGGATGCAGATGGAGCAGGACCTCAACCTGGCGGTCGAGCTGGGTCAGCTGGAGCTGCACTTCCAGCCCATCTTCGATACCGCCGGACAGCACCATCGGGGGGCTGAAGTGCTGCTGCGCTGGCACCATCCCGAGTGGGGCGACATCAGTCCGTCGGTGTTCATCCCATTGGCGGAGGCGACCGGTCAGATTGTCGCCATCGGCGACTGGGTACTCGAGCAGACGTGCCGCAGATGGTCGGCGTGGCACAACGCGGGCATAGACCCGGGCTTCCTTGCGATCAATATCTCCCGGATCCAGTTCAGGCGACGCTTTTCCCGCAGGCTTGCTGAACTGATGTCGCTCTACAGCGTGCCACCCCAGGCGCTGGAGCTGGAAATTACCGAGAGTGTCCTGCTCGACGATCACTACGACGTCGGCGAGGAGTTGAAAGGGCTGCGCGCCGTCGGCGTGAAGCTGTCCCTCGATGATTTCGGCACCGGCTACTCATCGTTGAGCTACCTTAAACGCTTCCGCTTCGATGTGCTGAAGATCGATCGCAGTTTCATCGCCGGACTGCCAGACAGTCCCGAGGATGTGCTGTTGGTGAAAGCCATCCTCGCGCTGGCCAAGGGCCTCGACCTCAAGGTCGTCGCGGAGGGCGTCGAAACGTATGGTCAGTTGAGCTTTCTTACCAACCACGGCTGCGACCTGACGCAGGGTTACCTGTTGTCCAGACCCGTGAATCACGAGGTTTACTCGACCTATTTGAACAGCCTGAAGGCAGAGGTCGAACCGCGTCGGCTAGTGCGCAGTGAGCGCAGGATCGTCAATGCTGGCGGATGACCCGTTCATGCTTTGTTTGAGTGGATGCTGCAGATGAGAGTTCTAACTTCTCGCTATTGGAATCGCCTCTGGCGGCGCATCTTCCCTCTGCTCGCCCTGGTTAGCCTGGCCGCGATGCCGGTTGGCCATGCGGCGGAACCCCCGCTGATAATGGGCGTGTTCCCGCGGTTCAATGCGAGCGAGACGACGACGCGTTACGCGCCGCTGGCCGACCACCTCAGCGAGCGCCTACGCCGAAAGGTGACGCTCGTCACCGCCAGGGATTTCGAGACATTCTGGCGGGGGGTCGAGGAGCAGCGCTACGACATCGTCCACTATAACCAGTACCACTACATCCGCTCGGCGAAGACCTACCAGGTCATCGCGCACAACAAGGAATTCGGCAAGAGCACCATCGCGGGGGCGCTCTACGTGCGCAAGGACAGCGGCATCACCAGCCTCGCCCAGTTGCGCGGGCGCACGATCATGTTCGGCGGGGGCGAGGACGCGATGATCGGCTACATCGCGCCCGTTTACATGATGCTGCAAGCGGGGTTGAAGAAGGAGGAATTTGCCGCGCGCTTTGCGGTCAATCCGGTGAACTCGGTCATCGGCGTCCATCGCAGGCAGGCCGATGCCGCTGGCGCGGGTGACGCGGCTATAGGACAAGCGGCGGTGAAGAGCGCCATCAACACCGATGAGCTGACCGTCCTCGCGGTCTCGGACCAGCTGCTCCATCTGCCCTGGGCGGTCAGACGCTCGATGGCCGCTGTCCTTCGGGAATCGATCCAGTCGGTTCTGCTCGAGCTCGAGGCCGGGGACGCCGGCCGGAAAGTCTTGCAATCCGCTGGACTGACCGGTATAGGGAAGGCCGAGGATAAGGACTACGACCCGCACCGCAAGATGGTGCGGGCGGTGACGGGTACCTTGATTCCTCAGTAAGCAAACGAACCGGGGGGTTCTATGGGCACTGCACGACAGCGTGCGGTCTGGATTCGTATTGCCTCTGGCATTGTTCCAGTGGCGGGAGTCGTTGCGTTCGTCCTTTGGGCCCATGTCGGGTCAGGATTCGACGTGTTTCGGTCGCAAGTGTCGAATGCGCCGGGCTGGCCGCAATTCCGGGCGGCATACGGCGTAGACAGTTTCGGTGGGGATGGCTACTTCACCCGAGCGGTCCAGAACGGCTACAACCTGTTCTACTTCACACCGGACTACGGCAAACGCTTCACGCGCAAGACGGCCGCGGATGCGGTCCATTCGTGTTCGAGCTGCCACACGGCGGAAGCGCTGGCTTACGGTCTGGTGAATTCCGACCGGTTCGACGCCGGGCTCGATCGGCGGGTGTCGTTCGAAGAGCGGGTCATGCGCTGCTACGCCGGTCCCATGGACGGGTTTATTCCGACGCTCTACGATCCGGCGGTACGCGACATCCGCGTCCTTGCACGGGCGGTCGCGCACCATCTTCGCCTGAGTGAAGGAGCGCGCACGGATGGAAGCTAAGTCCGTGTCTGCGGTGCCAGCCAAGTTGATGAAGATCGCCCTCATCGTGGGGGCATTGTGCGGGCTGTACCTGATGGCGCTCAGCAGCCACGCCGAGCGGGACCAACTGCGCAAGGCGTCGGTCGACCTGACGCCGAACTGCAAGGCAAAACTGGAGGGCTACGGACTGGTCGCCGCTGAACACTACCGCTCGCCCTATGTTCAAGCCGTGAACGGTGTCGACTCCACGGTCCGCGGCTACAGCGAGCAGGATGTCCGCTCGATACAGCGCGGCTGCAATATCGTCGATGATCTGCAGGGTCAGCTGGCCAAGCGCGGCGCGCGGGAGCGCTGGAATGCGGATCGCTTCGTCCGTGGCACCTATACCACCTGTATTCATTGCCACCAGAGCGGCGGCGACAAACACGACACGGCAGGCAAGCCGGTGAGCGGTTCGAACAACCTGGGCGCGTCCTGGGTGATGGCGGACATGTATGATCGGTTCAGTGGCCTGATCATGTCGCACGAACTACGCCAGATGCAGTGCTACATCAACGCGTCTAATGGCTTCAAACCCAATTCGGCCGACGACCTGATCCGCGATGTCACGGCGTACAGCCGTTTTCTCTCTGCCGCGCTCGATCAGAAGATGGGCCAGCGCTATGCGGAACAGGGGCTCGACGAGATTCCTTTTTCTGCAACACGCAGGCGTGGCGACGATTACGTACGCGGCGCCCACGTCTACCGCGAAAAGTGCGCGAATTGCCACGGTCCGCAAGCCCTCGGCATGGTCGTGCAGGGGAAAGTGCTTTACCCTGCGCTCGCGGGACCCCAATCCTTCACGATGGACTCGCGGATGTACTTCGGGACGCTCAACTCGCTCATGCCCGGTTTCATCTGCCGCAATATGCCGCTCGGCGCCGAGGGTAGCCTCGACAATCAGGACTGCCGGGACATCGCCTACTACCTGGGCACCCTGCCGCGGCCGGCCGGCGACCGTCAAGGTCCGCTGGTGGCCGCGTGGCAACAGGTGATGATGGGGGTGATGCCACCCCTGACGCGGTACGCCGAGTCGCTTGGACGCAACCACACAGAGCACCCTGGCGACTAGCCCGTTGTCGAGCCTTGCTTTCCTCCGCGCCCTGCCCGGCGTTCTGCCGGCATTGCGCGGGAATCTGCTGATCGGACTGACCCTGGCGGTCGTCACGCTCCCCCAGGCGATCGCCTTCTCGACGACGCTGGCGGGTCTGCCGCCGCATTTCGGCATCTACGCCGCGATCTGGGGCGTGTTGTTCACCGCGCTGTTGAACCCGTCACGCGTGTTCAGCGGCGGGCCGAACACCACCATGTCGGCGGCGATCGGCGTGATTCTGCTGCCGGTGGCGCCGCAGTTCGGGGCGGACTACATCGGCTACGCGATGACGCTGATTCTCATCGCGGGCATGATCCAGATGCTGTTCGTGATCATCCGCCCGCTCGGCCGGATGCTCGACCTGATCAACGAGCCGATCATCAACGGGCTGATCTGCGGCATCGGGCTGTTCCTGATCTTCAAGTCGCTCACCGGATTCGCGGGACTGCCGATCAACACCCAGGTGGAATGGCCGTTGTGGATCGCGTGGCAGTCGTTCATGGCGGTGCTCGAGATCGGCAACCTGTACGCGATCGAGATCGGCTTGATCACCCTGATCACCAGCCTGGTGGCGCGGCAGATCCGCGCCCTGCGCAACTGGGCGATCCTGATCGGCGTGGCCGCTGGCACGGCCTATTCGGAATACCTGAACGCCACCGTCGGCCTGCAGAATACGATGATCGAACAGATCGCCAATCTGTCGTCGGTCGGGTTCGTGCTGCCGTCACTGCCGCTGTTCAACCAGGAGGCAATGTCGGACATCATTTCGATACTGCCGGGCGCGGTGACGCTGGCACTGCTCGGTCTGTTCCAGACGGTCGCGGCGATGCGGCGCATGAACCGGAAGATCGGCAGCTACACCGACAGCCGGAAAGGGATCTTCGCCGACGCGGTATCGAACTGCCTGTTGCCGTTTCTGTCGTCACTGCCCACGTGCGCGTCGTTCAACCGCATGTGGCTCGTGTACAGCCTCGGCGGCCAGAGCCGCTGGACCTCGGCGATCTCGGCGCTGATCCTGCTGCTGATGGTGCTGTTCCTCGCGCCACTGATCGCGATCATCCCGATGCCGGCGATGGCTGCGGTCATCATGCTGCTCGGGGCCAACATGATCAATTGGGAGGACATCAAGCCGCACTTCAGGAATCGCGGTGAGACGGTGGTGTTCCTGGCGTCGTTCCTGTCGGTCGTGTTTCTCGACCTGTTCGGCGCGGTCGTCGTCGGATCCGTGTTGGCCATTGGCTACTCGAAGTGGGAACAAGCCCACCCCAAGATCAGCCTGCGCGGCAACGTGCTGAAGATCCGCGGCAACGTCTATTACGCGTCGCTGCCGGTGATCGAATCGATGTACCACACTGCGATCGAGCGCGAGGGCAGCGTCGTCATCGACTTTTCAGAGTGCTACTACATCGACCAGGAGGGAATTCGCTGGCTCGCGGCAGCCAAGGCGGGCCAGAAGGTCGCCTTCGCCGACCGCCGCAAGAGTGATGACCGGCGTGAACTCGAGCGGCGCGCGGCGGCGGATCAGAAACGGAAGTCCGGTAGACGGCGCGGCAGGACCGATCGACGGCAACGATCGCAGTTCTGACGTGAACTCGGTATCTGGCGTCGACCTTTCAGGCAAGGGATACGGTCGAGTCGGGACCGTCGCGACGGCATGAAAACGCACGCGAGTGCGCATGGGTCGACTTTTGCGGCAGCCCGTGCCGCTGACGGACACTGCAGTAGGCCTACTTCGGCCTGGTCTCCGACCAGTTGCGCAATGCCTCGAGCGTCCGCTCGACATGCCGCGCCGGGTTCAGGCTCATGTATTGATAGACGATCTTGCCGCCCGGCGCGATGAGGTACGTAATGCGATTAGCGTACTCGGGGCGGGTCTTCATCACAGCGTCGTAGGATTTGATCACGCTCAGCGTCGGATCGGACGCCACCGGAAACCTGCCTTGGCACGCCTGAACCGAAAACTTGGCCAGCGCCTGAATGTCGTCCGCCGACACGCCGATGACCGAAGCGCCGAGCGCGGCGAAGCGCGGGATGGCTTCGGCAAACTCGTGCGCCTCGACCGAGCAACCCTCGGAAAAGGCAGCCGGAAAGAAATACAATACGACCGGGCCTTTTTTGAGTGATTCGGCGAGCGAATATCTGAACGTCGTTCCGCCGAGTGCGGCAGATGCCGTGAAGTTCGGTGCATCGTCGCCGATGTCGAGCGCGGCGCGCGCGGGAAAGCAGAGCGTGAGCGCAAAGAACGCGCAAACCATGGAACGAGTCATGTCAACGTCCTTTGCAATGCGAGCACGACAGATTCTCGGCATTCTTCCATGGGGCGCGGTCACGTGTCGAGGTTTGCCGCTCTTCGCGCCCCCGAAACTTTTTGCGCTGTTCGTGGCGTTGCTGGTTGGCGGCTGCGGCACGCTGCCGCTGCGGCCGGACCTTCCTGTTTCTGCCGCCCGCGCACCGACGTCCGACAGTCCACTGGCGCGGATCGCGGCGGCGTCGATCCCGTCGCCGGAATTGTCGGGCGTGCGCCTGATGCCGCTGGGCGTGTTCTCGCTGGACGCGCGCCTCGAACTCGCACAGCGCGCGCGCAATACGCTCGACGTTCAGTACTACGAGATCAAGAACGACCTCACCGGCCGCCTGTTGCTGCGTCACCTGCGCGACGCGGCAATGCGCGGCGTGCGCGTGCGCCTGCTGGTGGACGACCTCTTTACGGCTGGGAACGATTCGCTGTTTGCCGGGCTGGCCGCATTTCCCAACGTCGAGGTGCGCCTGTTCAATCCATTCTGTTGTGGACGCAACGGCATTGTCACCAAGTTCGCCTCGTCGCTGTTCGACTTCGGGCGGCTCAATCACCGCATGCACAACAAGCTGTTCATTGCCGACGACGCGATGGTCGTCACCGGGGGACGCAACGTCGCCGATGAATACTTCATGCGCAGCATGGGCGCGAACTACATCGACATGGATGCGTTCGTCGTCGGCGCGATCGTGCCCCAACTGTCGACTATTTTCGACACGTACTGGAACAGCCCCTACGTCTATCCGGTGCTGTCGATCGTCGATACGGGCGCTGACCGCGCCTGGCTGCGCGAGCGCTTCGACCGTATGGTGGACGACGGCGATCAGATGATGTCGCTCGTTTTGCCGCCGAGCGATGTGCTGGGGTACGGTGCGATCAGCGAGGATCTGGACGCCGGCCGCCTGGGGCTGATCTGGGCGCCGGCCGTCGCCTTCGCCGATCCTCCCGCGAAGGTCACTGCACGGACCGACGAACAGGCGCTTTCGATGAGCGTGGCGACGGGGGTGATGGATCGTTTGATCGCTGCCAGCGATGAAGTGATGATCTCGACGCCGTACCTGATTCCCGGGGCGATGGGCGTCGCAGTGTTCGCTGATCTGGTCAAACGCAATGTGAAGGTCACGATCGTCACTAATTCGTTGGGGGCCACCGACGAGCCGCTGGTGCACATCGGCTACTCGCGCTACCGCGGGGCATTGCTCGCGGCTGGTGTCGACCTCTACGAACTGAGCCCGACGCGCGTCCAGCGTAACCGGCGGCTCGGGTTCCTCGGATCGTCCACCGGCCGGCTGCACGCCAAGATCGCAGTGATCGATCGCGCGCGCGTCTTCATCGGTTCGATGAACCTCGACCCGCGCTCTGCGACCAAGAATACCGAACTCGGCATGATCTTCGACAGCCCCGAGCTCGCGAAGGAGATACAGCAGGTCATCCGTATCAGCAAGCTCCAGAGTGCCTATCGCGTGCGCCTGGGCGCGGATCAGCAAAGCCTCGAATGGCTCACCACGGACGACGACAAGGAAGTCGTGCTGACCAGCGAACCCTACTCCACGTTTTTCCTGCGGCTGAAGAATCGGCTGCTCGCGCCGTTCATTCCGGAGAACCAGCTGTAGGGATGGCCGACACCGGACACAAAGTCGATCGACGCGCCGCAGGCAAGCTGCCATGAACCACTCGATGGATGAGATGAGCCCTTGTCGCAGACGCCGCGCGTTGATCACGGCACTGCCTTGTGCTTTTCTAGGCGCGATGGGCTCGCCCGCGGCCCAGACGCCGCCTTCCCCGTTCGACCACCGCCACGGCGCCTGGGATGCGCTGCTCAAGCAGCACGTGGCGGTCGCCGCTGGAGGTAACGCTTCAGTCGTGCGCTACGCGGCCCTTCGAAGTCAGCGGGGCATGCTGAAGGGTTATCTGGACACGCTGTCGGCCGTGCCAGCATCTGGTTACGGGAGCTGGAGCCGGCCGCAGCAACTGGCATTTCTGATCAATGCGTACAACGCGTTCACGGTGGAGCTGATCCTCACGCGCTACCCGGACCTGAAGTCGATCAAGGATCTGGGCAGTTTCGTGCAGAGCCCGTGGAAAAAGAAGTTCTTCCGGCTGCTGGGGCAGGAACGGTCGCTCGACGAGATCGAGCACGAGATGATCCGCGCGCCGGGAGTTTTCGACGATCCACGCATCCACGTCGCGGTGGTCTGCGCCGCCGTCGGCTGCCCGATGCTGCGCAACGAGGCCTTCGTGGCGGAGCGTCTGGATGAACAATTCGATGACTCGCTGCGCCGCTTTCTCTCCGACCGCACACGCAACCGGTTCGACGCCGCCACCGGCACGCTGGCGGTCTCGAAGATCTTCGACTGGTACCGCAAGGACTTCGAGCTCGGGCACAAGGGTTACGGCACGCTGCAGACCGTGTTCACCCGGCACGCCGAGGTGCTGGGGACCACGCCGCAGGCGCAGGCCGATCTGCGCGCAGGTCGCTACAAGCTGACCTATCTGGACTACGACTGGACCCTCAACGACGCACGTTGAGCAGGCGCAGGGCCGGGATCCATACCTGACCTATCCGGGCAGGCAATGCCGCCACGCGCCCTTGCTACGAGTTGCTTCCGCGTGCCGACGCGGTCAGCGCGGTGAGCGACACACCTGCGTCGCGGACGCGTTACGCTGATCCTCCCCCTCCCTCCGGATGCCGCCATGCCCCAAGTCCACGCCTACGCCGCCCAGTCGGCCACCTCCCCGCTCGCCTCGTTCACCATCGATCGCCGCGATCCCGGCCCTGGCGACGTGGCGCTCGACATCCTGCATTGCGGCGTCTGCCACTCCGACCTCCACACCGCGCGCAACGAGTGGCAGAACACGCTGTATCCGTCGGTGCCGGGCCACGAGATCGTCGGGCGGGTCACCGCCGTCGGCGCGCAGGTCACCCGGTTCAAGGTCGGCGACCTGGTCGGCGTCGGCTGCATGGTCGACAGCTGCCAGCACTGCGCCCCGTGCGCGGAAGGCCTGGAGCAGTACTGCGACAACGGCTTCACCGCGACCTACAACGGCCCGGTGTTCGGCGGCGGGCCGAACACGTTCGGCGGCTATTCGACGCACATAGTCGTGCGCGAGTCGTTCGTGCTGCGCATCTCGCACCCTGCCGACCAGCTTGCGGCGGTCGCGCCGTTGCTTTGTGCAGGGATCACCACCTACTCGCCGCTACGGCAGTGGGACGTGGGGCCAGGACACCGGGTCGGCATCGTCGGGCTGGGCGGGCTCGGCCACATGGGCGTGAAGATCGCCGCGGCGATGGGCGCGTACGTGGTGCTGTTCACCACCTCGGCCGGCAAGCGCGAGGACGCGCTGCGGCTCGGCGCGAAGGAAGTAGTGGTGTCGAAGAACACCGACGAGATGGCGGCGCAGGCGAACCAGCTCGACTTCATCCTCAACACGGTCGCCGCGCCGCACGATCTCGACCCGTTCATCGCGTCGCTGAAGGTCGACGGCACGATGACGCTGGTCGGCGCGCCTGCGACACCGCACCCGTCGCCGGGCGTGTTCGGCCTGATCTTCCGCCGCCGCCGGCTGGCCGGTTCGCTGATCGGAGGCATCGCCGAGACGCAGGAGATGCTCGACTTCTGTGCCCAGCATGCGATTGTGTCCGACATCGAAGTGATCGGGATGGACCATATCGAGACCGCCTACGCGCGGATGGTGAAGGGCGACGTCAAGTACCGGTTCGTGGTGGACATGGCGACGATGGGGTGAAAGAAACGAAGTCAGCGTTGCAAGTCGACACCGCGCGGCGCTCGCAGAAAGATCGCGAGTCGTCAGACGCAGCGGAGGGGTCGCACCCGGGGCCCGGCCAACGAAGCGGTAGCTAGTCCATCCGGACGCCGGCCGCCTTCGCGACCCTGGCGTACTTCGCGATCTCGGTCTTGAGAAAGGCGGTGAACTGGTCGGGCGTCATCGGGTTCGTACGCGTTCCGAGTTCGCCGAGCCGCGCCTTGACGTCGGGCAACTGGATGATCCGGTTCAGTTCCGCGTTCAGACGGGCGACGATCTCGGGCGGCGTCGCCGCCGGCGCGACGACGCCGTACCAGTTGGTCACCTCGAGCTCCGGCAGCCCGAGTTCGCGCAGCGTCGGCACGTTCGGGAACTGGGGATCGCGCTCGGCGGTGGTCACCGCGAGCGGGCGCATCCGGCCCTGCCGGATGTAATGCACCACCGAAGACATCGCGTCGAAGTTCATCACGATCTGCCCGCCGAGCATGTCGGCGATCGCGGGGCTGCTGCCCTTGTACGGTACGTGCACGATGTCGATCCCGTTGGCGAGCCGGAACATCTCGCCGGCGAGGTGGTTGGTGCTGCCGACCCCTGGCGATGCGAAGGTCACCTCGCCCGGGTGGGCGCGTGCCATCGCGACCAGTTCCTTCACGTTGCGTGCTGGCGTCGACGTGCGCACCACCAGGACGTTCGGCACGAAGCCGACGTAGGCGACGCAGGCGAAGTCGCGCAGCGGGTCGTACGGCGGCTTCTGCGAGATGCTGGGCGCGATCGCCTGCGAGTTCACGTGGCCCATCAGCAGCGTGTAACCGTCGGGCGCCGCGCGGGCGACCGCGGCAGCGCCGATCATTCCGGTCGCGCCGGGCCGGTTGTCGACGATCACCTGCTGTCCCCAGGACTCGGCGAGCTTCGCGCCGAGCATGCGCGCGATGATGTCGGTGCCGCCGCCGGGGGCGAAGCCGACGAACAGCCGGATCACGCGCGACGGATAGGCCGGTGCGGAGGGTTGCGCATTCGCGTACGCGGTC
>JACMMK010000253.1 GCA_014379045.1 Burkholderiales bacterium | reverse complement strand
CGCGCGCGCGGTCGACGCCGGCGCGCCCTCGCGCCCGAGTACGCGTGCGAGTCGGGCGAGGGTGGGTTCGGCGCTCTTCGGCGGCGTATCGCGGCCATCGAGAAACGCGTGCAGATAGACCCGCTCCAGCCCTTCGGCGAACGCCATTTCGATCAGCGCGACGAGGTGGTTCTCATGGCTGTGCACACCCCCCGCAGACGCGAGCCCAAGCACATGCAAAGCACCCCCCGACGCGCGCGCCGCGCGCATCGCGCCGAGCAGCGTCGGGTTGGTCTGGAATGCACCGGTCTCGATCGCATGATCGATCTTGGTGAGTTCCTGATACACGACGCGCCCGGCGCCGATGTTCAGATGGCCGACTTCGGAGTTGCCCATCTGGCCGCGCGGCAGGCCCACGTGACGTTCGGACGCATCGATCGTCGAGAACGGGTGATTGGCACAGAGCGCGTCCCAGCGCGGTTTGCGCGCGTGAAGTATCGCGTTGTCGTCGCCCACTGAACGATGGCCGAAGCCGTCGAGGATCAGCAGCAGGACCGGCGTGGTGGCAACTGGAGGCATCGGAAGCAGGCGGTTTCAAAGCGGGTGGAACGCCGCGGATCGGCGGCGCGAGAACGCGCTGCGCGACCGTTTGCCCTGCGAGGCGTGTTGCCTGCGCACGCGGCTTCGCCGCGCCGCCGACGCGCGACTGTCACGGCGCGTTCACGCATCGCAGCAGCATGATCAGTGATCCTACTTCATAATGTGCGCCCGCCGATACTGACCGGTGTCTTCGTCACGGGTTTCTATCGCGGACGCCGGTCGCGGCACGCGCGTGCGTCGGTCGCCGCGCGGCCCCAACCTGGAGTGCAGTGTGGAGAGCGTGTTCGATTTCTTGCAGAAGAATATTCTGCTGGTAGGTGTGGCGGTTGCGAGCGGTGCAATGTTGGCGTGGCCTCTGGTGATGCGTCTGATCCACGGCACGAACGATGTCAGCGTGACCGACGCGGTGCGTCTGATCAACCAGAAGGACGCGCTGCTCATCGATGTGCGCGACCCGGTGGAGTACGCCGCCGGACACATCCCGCAAGCCCGTAACGTGCCGGCAGCCCAGCTCAAGGACCGGCTCAAGGAACTCGAGAAGTTCAAGACCAAACCGGTCATCGTCCACTGCCGCAACGGGCAGCGCTCCGGTGCGGCCACCTCGGCACTGCGCCAGGCCGGCTTCACCGAAGCGGTCAAGTTGCGCGATGGTCTGACGGCCTGGGAACAGGCGAACCTGCCCATTCAGAAGGGCGCGAAAGCGGCGTCCGGACGGTGAGCGGGGGGATATCCTGCCGGCGCAGGTTCAGTCCACCTGTTGAAGTTCGAGCCGTTTTGCCCCATCTTGACAGTTGACCCGAAAACGACAGGAATCGACTGATGCCGAAGATCACCATGTACGCGACGGGCGTCTGCCCCTACTGTCAGATGGCCGAACGGTTGCTGCGTTCCAAAGGCGTGACCGAGATCGAGAAGGTGCGCATCGACACCGACCCGGCGGTGCGCGACCTTATGATCGAGAAGACCGGCCGCCGCACGGTGCCGCAGATCTATATCGGCGAGCAGCATATCGGCGGCTTCGACGAGCTGTCGGCGCTCGATCGCGCGGGCGGGCTCGAACCGCTGCTGTCGGCCGGCTGAGCCGCTGCTCTCCCGTGCGCGCCGCGACCGAGGGTGACTTCGTGCACGGGCGCCACGGCGGTGCTCCGGTAACATCCGTCGGCTAGCTTGCGGGTGTGTCCTCGCGCACCGCCTTCAACCAGCGCCCACCCGCACCCGCCCTCACCCCGCCGCATGTCTGCGGCAACTTTCTGGACACATCATGGCCGAAATAGCACCCGCCGCCGACCAGGTTGCAACGCAGCCGCAGTTCGCGATCGAGAAGCTCTACATCAAGGATCTCTCGCTCGAAGTGCCGAATGCACCGCAGATCTTCATGGAGCAGGGTCAGCCTGCCGTCGACCTGAACCTGCACACCGAGGGCAAGCTGATCCGCGACGACGCGTATCACGTCACCTTGTCCGTCACCGTGACCGCGAAGATGGGCGACAAGACCCTGTTCCTGATCGAAGTCGTCCAGGGCGGCATCTTCCGGATCGCGAACGTGTTGCCGGAGATGATTCCCCAGGTGCTGGGCATCACCTGTCCGAACCTGCTGTATCCGTATGCGCGCGAAGTCGTGTCGGACGTGTCGGTGCGTGCCGGGTTCATGCCGATCGTGCTGCAGCCGATCAACTTCGAACTGCTCTATCAGCAGCAGGCAGCGCAGGCGGCGGCCCAGTCGAATCCGGTGCTGCCAGCCGCGCCGGCGAACTCGACGCACTGACCGCGCATGCACCGCGGTACGCTGTGGCTGCGCTGAACTCCGAGGTCGTGCACTGAGTCCGACACATCGAACGACGCCAGGCGCCGATGCACCGAGCGAGCCTCGGGTGCCGGGCACAGTACGCGCTGCCGCGCACCCGGCGGGTGGGCGCG
>JACMMK010000252.1 GCA_014379045.1 Burkholderiales bacterium | reverse complement strand
CTGCTCGATACCGCCCCGCTGGGGTTCTTCACCCAGAGCGTGCTGCTCTCCGGGTTCTCGTTCAACGGCGTGGGCCTCGACCTGCCGGCGAACGCGACGCTGGTGCTGACCGGCCTGATCGTCGATGGCACCGGCACCACCGTGATCCCGCTGCCGGCGGCGGGCTGGTTGCTGCTGACCGGGCTCGGTGTGTTCGGGATGCTCGGCCGGCGCAGGGCCACCGCGCGGGTCTGAACACGGCTCCAATTTCGCGCCGTCTGAGCGCGACCCGCGGTACCGCAGCCGCCACGAAGCCCAGCAGGCCCCGGCCACGAGGTCGGCGCGTTCGAGTGCCGAATCCATCGTCGACGCGTCCGTATCCAGGTGCCCTGACCGGCGCGTGAGCGGCACGGGTGACTTGCTCTGCCGACTCGTCGTGCGGCTTCAGGTATCTTGGGCGAACCCTGCACGGAGCCGTCCATGAGACCACCCGATCGCGATTCCGCCGTCGCCCTGGAACCCGAACCCGCCGCGACCGTAACCTACGCCGACATCGAAGCGGCGGCGCAGCGGCTGGTCGGGCACGCGCACCGCACGCCGGTTCTGACCTCACGCACGATCGACCTGCGCACCGGCGCGAAGGTTTACTTCAAGTGCGAGAACTTCCAGCGGATGGGCGCGTTCAAGTTCCGCGGCGCCTTCAACGCGCTGTCGCGACTCGACAGCGCGGCCCGAGCCCGAGGCGTGCTCACCTACTCGTCGGGCAACCATGCGCAGGCGGTCGCGCTGTCGGCGCAGATGCTCGGCATCGCCGCGACCATCATCATGCCTGACGACGCACCGGCGGTGAAACTCGAAGCGACCCGCGGCTATGGCGCCGTCGTGCTGACCTACGACAAGACCAGGACGACACGCGAGGCGCTGGCCCGGCAGATGGCGACCGAGCGCGGCATGACGCTGGTGCCGCCGTACGATCATGTCGACGTGATCGCGGGGCAGGGTACCGCGGCCAAGGAACTGATCGAGGATGCGGGCACGCTCGACTATCTGTTCGTCTGCACCGGCGGCGCCGGACTGACGTCGGGGTGCGCGATCGCGGCAGCGCACCTGTCACCCGGCTGCCGGACGATCGGCGTCGAGCCCGCAGCGGGCGACGATGCGACCCGCTCGTTCAAGACCGGCACGTTGCACACGGTCGACAATCCCGAGACGATCGCCGATGGCGCCCGCACGCCGTCGCTCGGCACGCTGACCTTTCCGCTCATTCAACGCTACGTGTACGACATGGTGACCGTCGATGACGACCAGCTGCTCGATGCGATGATCTATCTCTGGGAGCGGATGAAGATCGTCGTCGAGCCGACCGGTGCGCTGGGCGCGGCGGCCCTGTTCGAGCGCAAGGTCCACCTACCCCGAGGTGCGCGGGTCGGTGTGCTGATATCGGGAGGCAATGTGGATGTGCGCGCGATCTGCGCGCTGATCGCGCGGCGCGAAGCGCGCGGCCGTTTCGCGCCGGCGTAGCGGGGGGCGCGGGCTGTCGACGCTTCCTGCCGGTCGGTGGCGCCCTCGATGGTCCCGTGTTGGCACAGGAAGTGCTCCATCTCGGCGGGCAACAGGCGCCATTTTGGTACAGTGTGCGACGGACGTTCGGGGTAGGTGGTGCGCCGCCACAGTGCGAGGTCACCGCCGACTTTCGACACTGCAAGGCGCGCCCGCGCTCTCCGCGCAACGATCTGCACTCACCTGAGGTTTGTCATGCCGTCGATTCGCGTCGCTTCAAATCCCCTGCGCCGGCTCGCCGTCAGCGCACTCGCGCTTGCACTGCCGTTCGCCGCGATCGACCCGGTGCAGGCGCAGAAGGTCGATCAATGGCCGAACAAGCCGATCCGGTTCATCATGCCGTTCGTTCCCGGAGGTGGCACCGACCTCGTCGGGCGTACCATTGCACCGAAGCTCTCCGAGGCACTCGGGCAACAGGTCGTGGTCGAGAACCGCGGCGGTGCAGGCGGCAACATCGGCGTCGAGATCGCGACCAGGGCCGACCCCGACGGCTACACGATGGTGCTGGGCACGATCGGCAACATCGCGGTCAATCCGTCGCTGTACGGCAACCTCTCGTTCGATCCGATCCGCGACCTCGACCCGGTGTCGCAGACCTCCCTCGTGCTCAACTTTCTCGCCGTGCACCCGTCGGTTCCGGTCAACAACGTGAAGGAGTTGATCGACTATGCGCGGAAGAACCCGGGCAAGGTCACTTTCGGATCTTCCGGCATGGGGGCGGCCGATCACCTCGCCGGCGAACTGTTCAACCGGATGGCCGGCGTGCAGATGGTGCACGTACCGTACAAAGGCGGCGGCCCGGCGATGCTCGATCTGATCGGCGGCAACATCACGCTGTCGTTTACCACCGTCGTCGCCGCGCTGCCGCACTGGAAAGCCGGCAAGCTGCGCCCGATCGCCTTCACGCTGCCGCAGCGCACTGCGTTGTTTCCGGATATCCCGACGGTCGCCGAATCGGGCATCCCCGGCTTCTCGGTGCAGAACTGGTACGGCGTGTTCGTGCCGGCGAAGACGCCGCGCCCGATCATCGAGCGGCTGAACGTAGAGATCAACAAGGCGCTGAAGCTGCCCGACATCATCGAACGTCACAACACGGCTGGCATCATTCCGGTCGGCAGCACCTCGGAGGCACTCGGCAAGTTCGTGCGCGAGGAAACCGCGCGCTTCGCGAAGCTGGTCAAGGAGGCGGGACTGCGCCCCGAATAGACGGTTATCTGGCCGCCGAGCCGGGCGACCCATCGACGAATCGATGCGCGCGGCACGAACGGGGTGACGCGCGACGGCGTTACGCGACGATCCCGCTAGAATCGGGACTGCCCCTTCACTGGTGAACGCCTCGATGGATGTCAACCCCAGCACGCCCGCCGCGCCTTCGGCGACGCGGCTTGCCGATTACGCGCCGCCCCCGTATCACGCCGAGTCGGTCGACCTGACCTTCGACCTGTACGACGATCACACGCAGGTCACGGCGTATGGCGTCTACCACGCGAGCGACGAGCACGCGGTTGCGCCGCCGCCGTTGCGCCTCGACGGCATCGGTCTGGAGCTTGCGGCACTTGTCCTCGACGGCCGCGCGCTCGGCGCCGACGAGTACACGGTCGATCCCGAAGGGCTGACGATCGCACGCGTGCCGCAGCAGTTCACGCTCGAGGTGGTGACGATCATCCACCCCGAGAAGAACACGGCGCTCGAAGGACTCTACAAGTCGAGCGGCAACTTCTGCACGCAGTGCGAGGCGCGCGGCTTCCGCAAGATCACCTATTTCCTCGACCGTCCGGACGTGATGGCGCGCTACACGACGACGCTCATCGCCGAGCGCACGCGCTATCCGGTGCTGCTCTCCAACGGCAACCGTGCCGAACACGGTCCGTCCGCGCAGGCCGGGCGCCACTTCGCGAAGTGGGTCGACCCATGGCCGAAACCGTCCTACCTGTTCGCGCTGGTCGCTGGCGACCTGGTCTGCGCGCGCGACACCTTCGTGACGATGTCCGGGCGCACCGTCGGCCTCGAGGTCTGGGTCGAGGCGCACAACCTCGACAAGTGCGCGCATGCGCTGTCGTCGATGCAGCGCGCGATGCGCTGGGACGAGCAGGCCTTCGGGCGCGAATACGACCTCGACGCCTACATGATCTTCAGTGCCGACGACTTCAACATGGGCGCGATGGAGAACAAGGGCCTGAACGTGTTCAACTCGAAGTACGTGCTGGCAAAGGTCGAGACCGCGACCGACGCCGACTTCGAGGCGATCGAGGCGGTGATCGCGCACGAATACTTCCACAACTGGACGGGTAACCGCGTCACCTGCCGCGACTGGTTCCAGTTGTCGCTGAAGGAAGGTCTGACCGTCTTTCGCGACCAGCAGTTCACCGCCGACATGACCTCGAAGGCGGTCAAGCGGATCACCGACGTGCGCACGTTGCGCAGCCACCAGTTCCCCGAAGACGCCGGCCCGCTCGCGCACCCGGTACGCCCCGACGCGTACATCGAGATCAGCAACTTCTACACCGCGACCGTCTACGAGAAGGGCGCCGAAGTGATCCGGATGATGCATACGCTGCTCGGGCCGGAGAAGTTCCGTGCCGGGATGGATCTGTACTTCGAGCGTCACGATGGTCAGGCGGTCACCTGCGATGACTTCGCGCGCGCGATGCAGGATGCCTCCGGCATCGATCTCGGTCTGTTCCGGCGCTGGTATGCGCAGGCCGGCACGCCCGAGCTCAGCGCAACCGGAAGCTACGATGCGACGGCTCGCACGTATACCTTGAACTTCGCCCAGCGCACCGCACCCACCCCGGGGCAGCCGGACAAGCAGCCGTTGCACATACCGGTGCGCACCGCACTGCTCGATCGGGGGGGTGCACCGATCCCGCTGCGGTTGCAGGCCGGCGGCGCCTCGATCAGCCATGGCAGCGAGATCGTGCTGTCGTTGACTACCGCCGAACAGCGGTTCGTATTCGAAGACGTCGCGGCCGCGCCGGTGCCGTCGCTGCTGCGCGGCTTTTCCGCGCCGGTCAAGCTCGCGATCGAGTACGCCGACGACGAACTCGCGTTCCTGATGGGCCACGACGACGACCCGTTCAACCGCTGGGAAGCGGGCCAGCGACTCGCGACACGCATTCTCCTGGGCGCGGTCGAGGCGTATCGCACCGGGCAGGCGATCGTGCTTCCCGCCGCGTATCTCGAGGCGATCGCCCGCACGTTGGCCGATACGAAGCTCGACGGCCGCTACAAGGCGCTCGCGCTGACGTTACCCGACTACACCTATCTCGGCGAGCTCATGAAAGTCATCGATGTCGAGGGGCTGCATGCGGCGCGCGAGGCGGTCGTGCAGCAGCTGGCGTGCGCGCACCACGCAGCGCTGCAGCACGTGTACGAGGCGAACCAGACGCCGGGACCGTACAGTCACGACGGCGCGTCGGTCGGCAAGCGCGCGCTGAAGAACATCTGCCTCGGTTACCTGTCGCGCACCGGCGAGCCCGATGCTCTGGCGCTCGCGCTCGCGCAGTTCGATGCGGCCAACAACATGACCGATCAGATCGCAGCGCTGTCGTGCATCGTCGAGACGCCTGGTGCGGCGCGCCAGAACGCGCTCGGTACGTTCTATGCGCACTGGAAGGCCGACCCGCTGGTGATCGACAAGTGGCTGGCACTGCAGGCGCGATCGGAAGCGCCCGATGCGCTGACGCAGGTGCGCTCGTTGATGGAGCATCCTGCGTATGACGGGCGCAAT
>JACMMK010000251.1 GCA_014379045.1 Burkholderiales bacterium | reverse complement strand
CGCCGGCGGCGTCGTAGGCGGTCGCAGCCGCATCGAACTCCGCGCTGCGCTCGAGTTCGGCCGCGAGCCCGCACACACGTGCGGCGAGCGCGGTGTAGCGGTGATCGGCATGCAGCCTGCGCACGATCGCATGCCCGATCGCCATCGGCACGCGATAGCCTTCGGGCTCGTCGCGCAACAACGGGGTGAGGCGGGCCAAGGCGCTCAGGTAGACACGCGCGGCGTCGGTATCGAGCCCGGTCGAGCGAAGCAGCAGCGCACGCGGCACGCGCTCGAATAATGCCGACACCTCGACGAGCGCACGCTGCTCATCGGTAAGTTCGCGCAGCCGGCCGGCCACCCACGTATCGACCTCGCGCTGCAACTCTCCCAATGCCTGGCGCGTTCGTGCCAACTCGAGGCCGATCGCCGCACTAAGATGCAACATCAGGTCGGGTTCACCGCGCAGCAGCGGGTTGAACCGGTGACGCGGCAGCATCCACACGCGGATCGGCGTCACCGACACCACACTCGCCGAACGCGGCTCGTCGGTCAGCAGCGACAGCTGGCCGAAGCTCTCGTACGGACGGATCAGGCCGAGCGCCGAACCCGCCACGCGCCGCTCCGCCACGCCTTCGCGCATGATGTACAGGCCGTCGCCGGTGCCGCCCGCTTCGAACACGATCGACCCCGCATCGAACCAGCGTTCCTCGAGCACGCCCGCGAGCTTCGCCAGGTCGACCGGATCGAGGCCGGCGAACATCGGCACCGCGGCCAGCGCCTGTGCGGCCGCGACCGGATGCTCACCGTCACTCACCGCAGCGTCGCGTCGAGCGGGGCTGCAGGCGGCACGGCATGCAGTGCTTCAGGGCCTGCCGCGCAGCCCGACACTTCGCAAGCCGCCTCGGCCACCTCGGGCGCCGGCCGCGGAGCAGCGCTCACTCGACCCGGAGCCCGAGTTCCCTCACGACCTTCGACCACTTGACGCGCTCGTTGCGGATGAACTCGGCGAACGCCTCCGGCGTGCTGCCGACCGGCTCCATCCCGTCGCGCAGCATCCGCTCGCGCAGGTCCGGCATCTTCAACGCTTTCGCCGCCTCGGCCTGAACCCGATTCACGGTCTCGCGCGAGGTCCCCGCCGGGGCCGCGAGCCCGTTGAACGACACCGACTCGAACCCGGGAAAGCCGCTCTCGGCCACCGTCGGCAGATCGGGCAGCGTCGGAAAACGTTTCGCGCTGGTGATCGCGAGCGCGCGCAGCTTGCCGGCATTCACCTGAGGCATCGAACTCACGACCTGGTCGAACATCAGGATCACATTGCCGGCGGTCAGATCGAGGATCGCCTGCGGGCTGCCCTTGTACGGCACATGCACCATCTTCAAACCGCTCGCCGCGTTGAACAGCTCTGCGGTCATGTGCGTACTGCCGCCGATGCCCGACGACGCGAAGGTCAGGTCCCCGGGCCGCCGTTTCGCCGCCTGCACCAGTTCCTTCAGACTGCGCGCCGGCAGCGAGGGGTTCGCGACGAGCACGAGCGGCAGACCGCCCAACTGGGTGATCGGGATGAAATCGCGCTCGGGGTCGAACGGCAGGCTCTTGTACAGATATTGATTGATCGACATCACGCCGGTGGTCGCGAGCAGCAGCGTATAGCCGTCCGCAGGCGCCTTCGCGACGAGATCGGCGCCGATGTTTCCGCCGGCACCGGCCCGGTTATCGATGACGAACGACTGCCCGACCAGTTCGCCCAGCCGCTGCCCGATCACGCGCGCCGTGACGTCGGTGGAACCCCCGGGCGAGAACGGCACGATGATGCGCACGGGCTTCGCAGGCCAGGTTTGCGCAAGCACGGGCGCGCCGCACAGCGCACCGAGCAGCAGCCAGTGGCTCCAGCGTGCGAGTCGATGCGATCGATTCATGAACAGGCTTTCCGAAGTCGGCCCGCGGAACGGGGCACCGTGCGCGCGACTCTAGCACTCGCCTGCCGACCGCCGATACCCCGTGCGGACCGTGCAGGGTCAGCGCCAATCACTGCGCCCGACGCACCGTCCACGGTCTGAAGAACTCGATCCGATCGATCGAACTCACGAGGGCGTCGAGCACCAGCCGGCCACGCAGCACGCGCAGCCTGACCTTCGTTCCGGCCGTGCCCGAGGCCCACAGTTTCTCGTAGAACTCGCGCGGCGTGGCCACCGGTTCGGTCGCCACGGCGATGATCACGTCGCCCTCGCGGATGCCGACGCGTTGTGCTGGCGAACGTTCCATCACGTGTGCGACGACGACCTTGCTGTCATGCTCGGCGGTGTAGATGCCGAGCCACGGACGCGCCGGCGCGGGATCGCGCCCGTGCGCGATCAGGTCGGGCAGCAGCGGCTTCAACAGGTCGATCGGCACGAACATGTTGCCGGGCAATGCGGTGCCCTGGTCGAGCGCGTCGCCGACCCACAGCGACGCGACCCCGATCAGGCGGCCCTCACCGTCGACGAGCGCGGCACCGCTGTGTTCGGCCCGACCGGGAACCGTGAACAGCGCCTCGCTCAGCATGTATTCCCAGTAGCCGACGAACGGACGTCGCGACACGATCGCGGCCGCACTCGCCCCGCCGGCGCCTTCATGGGCGAGAAAATAGAGCGGCTGCATCTCACGTACGGCGGACGAATCGCCCAGTTTGAGCGGCCGGCGGGCCGCCCGCGCGCCGGTGCGCAGCAGGCCGAAGCCCGTGGCATGGTCGAAGCCGATCACGGTGGCCGGCAGCACGCGGTTGTCGCGCGTCATCACCAGCACCGACTGCGCTTCGATCACGAGATAGCCGATCGTGAGGATCAGCGTGCCGGGTTCGCGCGTGTCGTATTCCTCTTCGCCGCTGGCGTACTGGTCGGTGGCGTCTGCGCGAGTGTCCTCGGCGTATTGGTCGTCGGCCTCGTCGGGGGTGTCGCCGACAACCACGGCATCGGAGTGTCGTGCCGCAGCGTGACGCGCTTCGATCACGATCCCGGTGCCTTCGCGTTCGGTACCGAGCGTCTGCCCGGTACGCGCATCGTCGATCGTGCGCACGCTCACCTTGACGATCGAATCGAGCGCATGTTCCGGCAGTGATCGCAACGCGGTGGCATCGTTCGTCGCCCGCCATGCTGCGAGGCTTGCGAGGAACAGCGGCACGCTCGCAGGCGGCGATGGCGGTGCGTCGGTGGACGCAGTGGGTTTGGAGAGATCCGACATGCCCCTACTTTAACCGCTAGACGCACCGACGCGCGCGCCCCCCATCGGACGTACGACACGATCGCCGCGCCTGCGCACCCTCGCGCCTTGGGTCTGATCGATAATCGAGGCGAAACGGTCGGCGCTGCCGTCCCCGCCGGACGGTGCGCAGCCACGCGACACGTTCGCTTCTTTCCACGCCTTGAACCATAGCCTTGCTGCGAAGCCCGATACCCTTTCCCCGTACCCTGCTCGCACCCGCGGAACTCCGGCGCCTGCGTCCGTTGACGACGCCCGGACGGACCCAGGATTTCCTCACCGACAGGCTGAGCTGCAACCACGAGGTCGCCGGCGACACCTGCCTGTCGGTGCGTGCCGTGCTGCGCGAGCGACACGCCCACTGCATCGAGGCGGCGTTCGTCGGCGCCTGCGCGCTGTGGTTGCACGGCGAGCCGCCGCTGCTGCTCGACCTGCATGCGGAAGGTCACGACTACGATCATGTGATCGCGGTGTTTCGCCGCAACGGTTGCTGGGGCGCGCTGTCAAAGAGCAACCACCTCTGGTATCGCTGGCGCGACCCGGTGTATCGCACGTTGCGTGAACTCGCGATGTCGTACTTCCACGAGTATGTCGACGCACGCGGAGACAAGACGCTGCGCAGCTATTCGCGGCCGCTCGACCTCTCGCGCCTGGACCCCGCGCTGTGGCTCACGAACCCGGACCATTGCTGGGAGATCGTGCGGCTGCTCGGCCGGCTGCCGCACCAGCGACTGTTGCCGCCGCAGCAGCGGCGCTGGCTGCGGCGTCGCGACCGGTTCGAGCGCGCAGGCAATGCGCTGGT
>JACMMK010000250.1 GCA_014379045.1 Burkholderiales bacterium | reverse complement strand
CGCGTCGGACGGTCCGCTCACCGTTCGCCCTTGATGCCTGTCGGTGCGCGGCAAGGCGGGGGCGCGCGATCCGACATCAGCGGGTTCCGGCGCGGGGCCCGCGTGTCACCGGCACCGGACGCCCGAACGTGCGTGCATGCCCCTGTTCCGACAGGTACTGCTTGTAGCGGACCACATCCGGCTCGTCGGCGCGGCGCGCGTAGTAGGGGATCAGCGGTTCGTACCAGTCGAACACGCGTCGCAGCTCGGCGATCGGCTCTTCGGACACGTCGACGCGCAGGTCGCAGAGCGCGAACGTATCGCGACCGTATACCAGCAACGCCGCCGAGGTCTGGCCCTCGACCTGGCCGCCCGCATCGCGGCCGGCCTCGATCGCCCGCAGCAGGCGCTGCGCGAGATCGTCGCCGGCCTGCGCTACGAACGCCTCGCTCATCGCCTCGAGCACCTCCGGCCCGGCGAGCACGTTCCCCTGAGCGATGTGCTCCGCACCGGGCAGGTGACCCGCCCAGGGCACGTTCTGGGCACCGGTGAACCCGGCAATGCGCCCGGCCGCATCGACGATGCCGATCTGGCGCCGGCCGGCCCAGGCGTCGTTCGCGATCACCTCGTCGATCACGCGCTGCGGCCAGAATCCCGCATCGATCCGCTGCAACGCGAACGCGCCGAGTCGTGGGTCGGGGACGGACTGGTAGGCCACCGCGCCGTTTCGACTCACATGCACGCAGCGGCTGCCCACCGCCGGCGAACTCGTGGCGATGCCGATGCCGAGTTGCCCGGTGCGGGCACAGCGTGCAGCGATCGAGAAAGTCATCGGTGAGCGCCTCGGGTCGATCGACGTCTGCCAGCTTCATGCGCTGGCACACGCAGACTATAACCTGAACGGGCGGGCGTTCGATCGCGCGAACTGTGGAGACGGTGCCGCATCCGGAACGCGGTCACCGCGTGCCGGTCACCGATCGATCAGGTCACGACCGCGCCCGTGACAAGCGCAGCGCCGTGCGCCGCGTGGCGCTCCCGGCTGTGCCGCTGGCCCGCGGCGGACAGACCAGGTGCAGCCTCAGCCGGCAGTGCACGCAGGCAGCGCCACCGCCTGCAGCACTTCGCCGGTCACGATGTTCTGTACGAAGCCGACCGCCACGAGGCGCTCACTGCGGACGTCGGCCGGCAGATTGAAGTTCAGTGCGACGCTGCCCGCCTCGGCCGCCGATCCGACCGAGCCGGGGGCGCTCATCGCACGCACGATGAAATCGTTGCGTAGCGTCTGCCCGCCGTTCTCGCCGGACTTGACGCCGGTCGTGATGCCGTTCTCGTAGAGCGCGACGAACGATCGCAGCGACGATGCGGCGCTGAGCGCGCTGCCGGTGACACGGGTGTCGGCGCGCACCTGCATGCCGTTCGGCCCGCGCGAGGTCTCGAGCGTGATCTTCGCCTGCGCCGGCGCGCGATTGATCTCCGCGACCCGGCCGGGGAAGTCCTCGGTCCATGCGCGGCGCGGGTTGTCGCGCCCGTCGAGCACGAGCTGCGGGGTGTACACGTAGCCTGCGCGCCGGCGCGTCGAGATCTCGCGCTGACGCTCGGTGAACGCCGCCTGCGAGAACGGATCGCGCCAGCCGAGGCGGTTCCAGTAATCGACATGGAACGCGAGCACGATCAGCCGATCGGTGCCGAAGCCGCGCCCCGGCAGCTCGCTGACCCATCGGTCGGTCGGCGGACAGCTGCTGCATCCCTGCGAGGTATAGAGTTCGAGCAATGCGACGCGACGCGCGCCGCTGTCGGCGGTGCACCGGCCCGGCGACGATGCGGCGAGGGCAGACCCGGTCAGTGCGACGAGCAGCAGCGGCAATGCCGCGACCATCGAGCGTTTCATGGAATCTCCCGAGTCGTTGTATCCGACACATACGGCCTGCCGCCCGGGATGGATTCAAATCCCGTTGCAGCGCTCGGCGATGAAGCGTTTGACCGCTTCGGTGTCGGCGTCCATCACCTCGAAGCGCTTGGGCAGCGACTCGATGTTTGCGAACCCGAGCGGGCGCTCGGGCACGCGCCCCAACGCCTCGACGATCGTCGCCTCGAACTTCGCCGGCAACGCCGTTTCCAGGCAGACCACCGGCACCCCGGGTTCCGCGTAGTCACGCGCCACCTTGATGCCGTCGGCGGTATGCGTGTCGACGATGCGCCCGCTCGCCTCGAACACGTCGCGGATCGTGCGCAGCCGGTCGGCATGCGTGCTGTGCCCGGACACGAAGCCGGTCGCGGGCACGCGCGCGAATTCACCCGAGGCCGCAAGATCGAACGCGCCGCGCGCATCGATCTCGCGCCACAGCGCGCGCACGCGTGCGCCATCGCCACCGACCAGGTCGTACACGTAGCGCTCGAAGTTCGAGGCCTTCGAAATGTCCATCGACGGGCTCGAGGTCTGGCGGGTCTCGGCGCCCTTGCGGGGCCGATAGACGCCGGTGCGGAAGAACTCGTCGAGCACGTTGTTCTCGTTGGTGGCGAGAATCAGACGCCGGATCGGCAGGCCCATGCACCGGGCGACATGCCCGGCGCAGATGTTGCCGAAGTTGCCCGACGGCACGCAGAACGAAACCTGCTGGTCGTCGGACGTGGTCGCGGCGAACCAGCCCTTGAAGTAGAACACCACCTGCGCGACGAGCCGCGCCCAGTTGATCGAATTGACCGTACCGATCCGGTACCGGGCCTTGAACGCGAGATCGCCGCTGACTGCCTTGACGATGTCCTGGCAGTCGTCGAATACACCGCGGATCGCGATGTTGTGGATGTTCGCGTCCATCAACGAGAACATCTGCGCGGTCTGGAACGGACTCATCGCACCCAGCGGCGAGAGCATGAACACGCGGATCCCGCGCTTGCCGCGCATCGCATGCTCGGCCGCCGAGCCGGTGTCACCCGAGGTTGCACCGAGAATGTTCAGCGCATGCCCCGACTCGGCGAGGACATGTTCGAACAGGTTGCCGAGAAACTGCATCGCGATGTCCTTGAACGCGAGCGTCGGACCGTTCGACAGCTGCAGCAGGTGCAGGTCGGGCGCGAGCGTCACCAGCGGCGTGATCTCGTCCGACCCGTAGGTGCGCGCGGTGTAGGTACGATCGACCAATGCGCGCAGATCGACCGCCGTGATGTCGTCGATGAAGAGACTGAAGATCTCGAACGCCAGCGAACGGTAGTCGAGCGCGCGCCATGCGGCGAGCGTTGCCCGATCGATCTGCGGATAGTGTTCGGGCATCGCGAGCCCCCCGTCGGGCGCAAGCCCCTCGAGCAGGAGGTCGCGAAAGCGCGCCGGCTTCATGCCGCCGCGGGTGCTGACGTACTTCATCGGAGATACTTCATCGAACGTACTTCAGCGGGCGTCGTCCATCGGGCGCAGTCCATCGGGCTGAGTTCACCAGACGCACTTCAGCGGACCTACTCATCGCACGTTTCCCAGAACGTCCATCATCGGCCCGCACCGGATGCGCGCCTACAGCTCTTCGAGACGCACGCGGGTCACCTTGCCCGAGACCGTCGGCAACGACTCGATCGCCTCGATCGCCTCGATCGCGTTGCGCTCGAGCGTGCGGTGCGTGAGCAGGATGATGTTGGCCTCGACCTCGCCCGGTGCCGGTTCTTTCTGCACCATCGCGTCGATCGAGATCGCCCGATCGGCGAGGATGCGCGTGACATCGGCCAGCACACCGGGTTTGTCGTGCACACGCATGCGCAGGTAGTACGCCGTTTCGACGTCGGCCATCGACAGGATCGGCAGGTCCGACAGCTGATCGGGCTGGAACGCGAGGTGCGGCACCCGGTTCTCCGGGTCGACGGTCGCGAGCCGGGTCACGTCGACCAGGTCGGCGACCACCGACGAGGCGGTCGGCT
>JACMMK010000249.1 GCA_014379045.1 Burkholderiales bacterium | reverse complement strand
TGCCGACGCACAGCGGCAGCGGTCAGTGCGACATCGTGCAGGGCCCGGGGGCGGCGCAGTCGATCCGGCGCTGCATCGAGGTGTTCAACGGCTCGGATCGGCGCCGGCCCGAGTAACGCGCGGTCGTCTCAGGCGAGCGATTCGGGTTCGAGTTCGAACCGGACCTGCTCGAAATTCACGCCCCGCTCGAGCAACTGCAGGAACTTGATCGTCGAGCGCTTGCCGTCGATCACCAGACGGAAGCGCGCATTGTCGGCATACACCCCGGGCTCGACGAGCACCGAGCGGTCCTCGAGCAGCGCAATCGCATCGAAATAGACCGACACGCCAGGATCCTGCGAGCGCTCGAATACCGATACCTGGCGCTTGTCGAGCGCGCCGATGCGCGCGCAACGCCCCACCCCGGGGAAGCGCTGAACGCCCACCGTCGCCTGGCCCTTCGCGTTGCGCGAGAGCCGGCGTACGACTCCGGCCCGCCAGTCACGTTGCCCGCCCCAGCGCAGTCCGAGCAGGATGCCGACCTGCATCCACTGGATCGACCCGAGGGCGATCGCGCCACAGCCGAACTCGGACTGATCGGTGAGCAGCCACTCGAGCGTCATCTGCCGGTTCTGCGCCTCGATCATTGCGCGCACCTTGTCGACCTCGTTCTCGACTTCGTCCTGACCTTCGCGCGGTTGCGCCACGAAGCCATAGCGGCTGAACTCCTCGCGCTGCTGCGCGCTCAGTTCGTCGCGCGTCTTGCCTTCGGTCAGGCGCAGATAGGCGATGCCCGCGATCATCCGCCGGATCTCGCGATAGCCGTGCACGACCTCGAGCGGCTCCTGCAGCGGCGCACGATCATGCACGCGTCGCGGCGGATTCTTCGACCAGTGCAGGATCAGTTTCTCGACCAGATTGACACAGCTCTGAACGCCTTCGAGCCCCTCCAGGGTCAGATAGACCGGGAGCGCACGCGTACGCCGTACGGTCCGCACGAGACTAACCAGTTGCGCATACACCTGACCCGGCCCGAGAAAGCGCTGGCTCATCCGCGACGTCGCATCACGGCTCCAGCGCATCGGCGGGGACGCCTGCGCGAGGTCGACGACGAACGGTGTATCGGCATCGGGCGCTTCGCGCACGGTGAAGAAGGTGAGCAACTCGCGCACGACGCGGTCCAGGTACTCCATCTGCATGTGGTCGAGGTTGCTGATCGGCGCGAGCTCGAGCCATAGTGCCGCGAGCAACTCGCGGTAGGCGCTGGTTTCAGCAGCGCTGCCGGGCACCTTCACCGACTTGCGCGCCACCCCCAGCTGCTCTGCGGTCTGGTAGGCGCCGTACAGCTCGCTCCACAGCGCCGGCTCGATCGCGCGATAGCGCATGCGCATCAGCTTCTTGCGCTCGGTGATCGCGTGCAGCGCGCGCGCCGCGAACAACGTCGCAGTGGCCTTGTCACGCTCCTGCGGGCGCCCGGCTTCGAACAGGTCGCGCAACGCATGCCGGTAGGCGTCGAACGCCTGCCCGAGATACGTGGTCAACGTGAACCACGTCTGTTCAGCGCGGTGATGCGTCGGCGCGCACGACAGGAAGTCGAACATCACTTCGCGGCTGAAGCGCTCCGAACGTTCATCCAGCGCGCGGATCGCGTGAATGCGGTCGGCGGGATCGAGGTCGGGCCGATCCGTCATCGCGAGCCAGTCGCCGAGCTCGGCCAACGCTTTCAGCCCATTGCCGGTGGGCAACTGGTCGAGAATCTCGCGCAGTGACTCTGCCGACGCCAGCGGATGCGTCGACTTCTTCTTCATGCCGAGGCTCTTGCTTAACCAGTCGAGCACGGGCTGCACTTTCTCCAGAAATCGCCTGAGACCGTCGCCCGCGGTGGGGCCATCCAAGCGGTGGACGTGAGCCTAACGTCAACGCGGCGCCGGAACAACGGCGCACGCGCGCGTCTGCGCAACTCCCCCGACGGCTGCGACGTGTCCGCGCAACGGGTGCCCGATGCGATCCGGCCACTCACGAAGCCCCCTCGCCAGGCAGATAGCGCAGCGGATCGATCGGCCGTCCCATGCGCCGGATCTCGAAGTGCAGCTTGACGCGATCGGCGTCGGTGCTGCCCATGTCGGCGATGCGCTGGCCGCGGCTCACCGGTTGCCCCTCTTTCACCAGCAGTTCGGCTGCGTGCGCATAGACGCTGACGTACTGGTCATTGTGCTTGACGATCAGCATCCGGCCGTAGCCGCGGATCGCGGAGCCGCTGTAGACGACGCGCCCATCGGCACTCGCCAGCACCGCCTGTCCCGGTTTACCGCCGATATCGATGCCGCGGTTGGTATCGGAGAAGCGCTCGATCACCGCCCCGCTCGCAGGCCATGCCCAGACCAGCGCCGCCCCGTCCGCAGCGGGGTCGACCTTGGGCGCAAGCAC
>JACMMK010000248.1 GCA_014379045.1 Burkholderiales bacterium | reverse complement strand
TCGAGGCCGATGCGATCGATGCCATCGTAAGCACGGCGTTGTGCCGCGCGGATCGTGTCGCCGAGCGCAGTCACGCACAGCACGCGTCCACCCGCGCTGACGACTGCGTCGCCGTCGAGCACCGTTCCGGCGTGAAACACGCGACAGTCGGGCTGTGGGTCCGGCACTCCGGTGATGCGATCGCCGGTGCGTGGTGAATCGGGATAGCCCGCGGCGGCGAGCACGACGCCGACCGCGACGCGTCGATCCCAGTGCGCCTGCGCTGCGTCGAGCCGTCCCGCCAAAGCCTGCTCGATCAGTTCGAACAGATCGGACTTCAGCCGCATCAGGATCGGCTGGGTTTCGGGATCGCCGAGCCGGCAGTTGAACTCGAGCACCCGCGGCGTCCCCTCGGCATCGATCATCAAGCCCGCATACAGAAACCCGGTGAACGGCATGCCTTCGGCTGCGAGTCCGGCGACGGTCGGCTGGATCACCTCGCGCATCACGCGCGCATGCAGTTGCGGCGTGATCACCGGCGCCGGCGAATAAGCGCCCATGCCACCGGTGTTCGGACCGACGTCGCCCTCGCCGAGCCGCTTGTGGTCCTGACTCGTCGCCAGGGCGAGGGTATGTTCGCCATCGACCATCACGATGAAGCTGGCCTCCTCACCGGCGAGAAACCCCTCGATCACGACGCGCGCTCCGGCGCCGCCAAGGGCGCGCTGGACGAGGAAGCGGTCTACCGCCGCGTGTGCCTCGCCGGGCGTGGTCGCCACCACCACGCCCTTGCCGGCCGCGAGTCCGTCTGCCTTCACCACCACCGGCGCGCCGACCTGATCGAGATGCGCATGCGCGGCTGCGGCATCGTCGAACGCGGCATAGGGGGCGCTCGGAATCCGGTGTCGCTGCATGAACGCCTTGGCGAACTCTTTCGAGCCTTCGAGACGCGCGGCTGCTGCCGTCGGACCGAAGACGCGCAGCCCGGCGCCGTGAAACGCATCGACGACGCCGGCGGCGAGCGGCGCCTCGGGCCCGACCACGGTCAACCCGACCGATTGCTCGCGCGCGAACGCGATCCACTCGTCAACGTGATGGAGCGCGACATTGGTCACGCCTTCTTCCAGCGCCGTGCCCGCATTGCCGGGCGCGACGAACACGCACTGCACGCGGGGCGAAGCGGCGAGTTTCCAGGCGAGTGCGTGTTCACGGCCACCGCTGCCGATCACCAGCACTTTCACCGTCGACCGATACCGGCGGCAGGCGTCCGGGCGCCGGAATCGAAACTGGCGTTGCGCGCGATCATCACCCGGGGAATCGTAACCGATTCGATCACGCAGCAATCGCCGCGCTGGCGCGGGCGCCCCGCATCAATGCCGAAAATGACGCACCCCGGTGAACAGCATCGCCACGCCCTGCTCGTCGGCGGCGGCGATCACTTCGGCATCGCGCACGCTTCCGCCAGGCTGGATCACCGCGCGCGCGCCAGCGGCGACGATGGCATCGAGCCCGTCGCGAAACGGGAAGAACGCGTCGGAGGCGACACAGGCACCGGCCAGATCGAGTCCGACCTCGGCCGCCTTGTGGCGCGCGATGCGCACGCTGTCGATGCGACTCATCTGGCCCGCGCCGACGGCGAGCGTGCGCGCGTCGCGCGCGAACACGATCGCGTTCGACTTGACGAATTTCACGACCTGCCACGCGAAGTGCAGATCGCGCAGTTCGTCAGCGTCAGGTTTGCGCTGCGTCGCCGGCTTCGCCGCGACGCCATCGCCGTCGACCAGGTCGGCGCGTTGCACGAGCAAGCCGCCGCCGATCCGCTGCAGGTGCAGCGTATTTCGCGCATCGCCCGTGCCGGTCTCGAGTACACGCAAAGACGGCTTGCTCGAGAGCACCGCCATCGCCTCCAGAGTCACTGCCGGCGCCACGACCACCTCGGCGAACTGGCGGATCAGCGCCTCTGCCGCCATGGCATCGAGCGGGCAGTTGAAGGCGATGATGCCGCCGAACGCCGAGGTCGGGTCGGTGGCGAAGGCACGACGGTAGGCATCGGCCGCGTCGATGCCGAGGGCGACGCCGCAGGGGTTCGCATGCTTGACGATCGCGCAGGCGGCCCGACGCGACGGATCGCCGACGGCAGCGCCTGCAGCCGTAAAGCCGCGCACGCATTCCCATGCCGCGTCGGCGTCGGCGATATTGTTGTAGGACAGTTCCTTGCCCTGCCGCTGTGCCGCACACGCGATGGTTCCGTCGAGGCGGCCGGCGGAGGGGCCGGCGGGGCCGCCGACGATCGCGTCGAACGACGCGTCCAGATCGCGGTAGAACGCCGCGGACTGGTGCGGGTTTTCCCCGTAACGAAGTGGTGCGATTCGAGTGAAGGAAAGATTCAGCTGCGCGGGATACGCAGCCTCCAAGGGCCGGTCCGACCCGCTGGCCCCTGCGCGCTCGCGCACGGCCTCGCCCGACGCGCCACGCGCGGCCACCATGCCGAGATAATTGCTGATCGCGCCGTCGTAGGCAGCGGTATGCGAGAACGCCTTGCGCGCGAGCTCGAACCGGGTCGCGTCGCCGAGTGCGCCGTCGCGCACGAGCTCATCGGCAATCGCCGCATAATCGTCGGAGTCGACGACCACGCCTACATGCGCGTGGTTCTTCGCGGCGGCGCGGACCATCGCGGGCCCGCCGATATCGATCTGCTCGACGACCTCTTCCAGCGTCGAACCCGGCCGTGCCGCGGCCTCGCGGAACGGATACAGGTTCACCACGACGAGCGAGATCGGTTCCATGCCGGCCTGCGCCAGCGCGGCGCGATGTTCGGGCAGGTCGAGGCGCGCGAGGATCGCGCCATGCACGTTGGGGTGCAGGGTCTTGACACGCCCGTCGAGCATCTCCGGGAAACCGGTGATCGTCGCGACGTCGATCACCGGCAGTCCGGCGGCGCGCAGCAGTGCGCCCGTGCCACCAGTCGACACCAGCTCGAAATCGAGCGCGGCAAGACGCGCCGCGAACGCTTCAACGCCGGACTTGCAGGACACGCTCAACAGCGCGCGCCGCCGTGGGCGCGCACGACTGCCGCCGTCGACCACCGCGGCGGGCAGCGGTTCGATCACAACGGGTGCAGCCCGTTCAGACCATGCTCCTTCATCTTCTTTCGTAACGTGTTGCGATTCAGGCCGAGAATCTCGGCGGCCCGGCTCTGGTTGCCCTCGGCACGCTCGAGCACCGACTCGAGCATAGGCCGCTCGACGCAGTGGATGACCATGTCATAGATGGCATGCGGCTTCTGCCCATCGAGATCGCGAAAATATCCATCGATCGCGCGCCTGACGGTGCGGCTGAGTTCGCTTTCTTCTTTCATCGGTGAATCTCCTCCGGCCGGATGCGCGTGCGCTCGGCGGGCGCACGGTGATTGTTATAGGAACATGCGTGCGCGGGCAGCGCGAACGGTGCCGCTACGCGGTCATCGGTTCGTGGACGGCTCGCTGCGCCCGACTGAATCAGGAAGCACCAGGCATCGAGCGCCGCGCGCTGACCGACGATGGTCTCGGCCTCGTTGATGCGCTGGCGCAGGCGCTCACCACCCGGGATGCCGTGGACGTACCAGCCGATATGCTTGCGCGCAATGCGCACGCCGGTGGCTTCGCCGTAGAAGGAATGAATGTCCGCCAGATGCGCGCTGACGATCGCGCTCCACTCGCGTACATCGGGCGGCGGCAAGGTCGTGCCGGTGGCGAGGAAGTGGGCCACCTCGCGGAACACCCAGGGCCGGCCGAACGCGCCCCGCCCGATCATCAGCGCGTCGGCGCCGGTGGCGTCGAGCACTGCGCGCGCACTGCGCGCATCGGTGATGTCGCCGTTGGCGATCACCGGGATACGCACGGCCGCCTTCACCGCCGCGATCGTGTCGTATTCGGCCGCCCCCGCAAAGGCGTCTGCGCGAGTGCGCCCGTGCACGGTCAAGGCCTGAATGCCGGAGCACTCGGCGATGCGTGCGATGGTCACCGCATTGCGCTGCGTACGGTCCCAGCCGGTTCGAATCTTGAGCGTCACCGGTACCGACACGGCACCGACGACCGCTGCGAGAATGCGTGCGACCAACGCTTCGTCCCGCAACAGCGCCGAACCCGCAGCGACATTGCACACTTTCTTCGCCGGACACCCCATGTTGATGTCGATCAGCTGCGCGCCGCGCTCGACGTTGAAGCGTGCGGCCGCCGCAAGCCAGTGCGGATCGGCACCGGCGATCTGTGCCGCGATCGGACCCGTCTCTGCCGTGTGGTCTGTGCGCCACCGGGTCTTCGGCGTATCGCGCAAACCCGGATCGGAGCCGACCATCTCCGACACGGCAAGCCCTGCGCCCAGGCGTCGGCAAAGGCTTCGAAACGGCCGATCGGTGACACCAGCCATCGGGGCGACGACGAGCGAAGGCGAGATGTCGAATGGACCGATACGCATGAAGTCGCAGTAGTTGAGGAGAAACGCGGAGCAGCGAACAGCGAGGATGCGGATCGGGATACGGCGACGATGCGGCCAACGATGGCAACGACACTTGCAGCAAAAGACTACAACGACGGCGAAAGCACTGAGACGAAGACGCTAGTCGACCGCGCGATCGAGCTCGAACGAGCGGGCACACCACGACGAAAGCCTGCTACACCACCCGCGACACGATACAACAACGCGATACGGGCGCCCGACCTGCGCAGCCGAGCCATGTATTCAGGCACACGGCGACCCTGCCGAACCGATCGCTCGCGCGGCGCCCGTCCCGACTCCCACCGAGTCAGGACGGGAGGGAGATTGTAATGACTGTGCGAGCCGGTGCAAAGCCAAACTCGCGGCACGCACTGCGAGAGGCGCGCAAGTGTCGTATCGCCGTCGTGGAACGAGTCTTGCTGCGCGTCTTCGCGCGTACTTCGTGCGATTGCGTGCGCGACGTCGTGAGCGCCCGGTGGGCGCGTCGAGGTCGGCGCCGTTGCCTGTCAGTGGTGCTTGCAGCCCGCGCCGCGCGCGCATGCCCGCAGGGCGCGCGGTTGCGACGAACGGGTGAAGTGAACGCGCGCGAGGGCTCAGTGCCCGAGGCGAACTTGACGCAAGCAACAGCGCGCATCACCTTCAGAGCGTACTAAGGCGCACCGAACACCAGGGTCTGCAAAACGCGCCGACGCACGTTCGGCACGACATCCAGTACGCACAGCCCGACTCCACGCAACACCGCCGCGGCCGGATTGTCGATCGCGGTGATCCGCGCCATGCCATCGGTCAGCGCGATCGTCAGCGCGCGATCGACCCGCCGCGCGCGGCGGAAACGGCGCAAGGCCTGATCGAGCGCAGTGCGCGCGACGCCCCGGTCGAGATCGTCGCGCACTGTTGCGTCGTCGCGTACATCGAAGATGTCACTGCCGCGCCGCGCGGCGGGCCATTCGGCCGCCAGCGCGAGCGCATCGCGCACGCCGAGGTTGAAGCCCTGCCCCGCCACCGGATGCAACAGCTGCGCGGCATTGCCGATCGGGATCACGCGTGCCTCGTCATCCGAAGTCCTCCAGCGCAAAGCCAGGGGCAGTTCGCGCGGGGCGGCCAACCACTGCATCGCGCCGAAGCCAGGACCTGCCGCGGCTTCGAGCGCGCGTGCCTGCGCCGGGGCACCGGCATCGAGCAGGCGACGCGCCGGTTCTGACTCGAGCACCCAGACGCACGCATAATGATCGCGGCGCGGCAACAACGCGAGCGGACCACTGCCGGCGAATCGCTCGAACGCCTGCGCGCGTCGGAAACGCGTGCAGGCGACCTCGCCGATCAGCGCCACCTGGCGATACACGCGCTCGTGTCGACGCAGCGCGGCATCGGCGCCCGAGGCCTCGGCACCATCGGCCAGCACCACACACTGTGCGTCGAGCGTGTAGGTCGCGCCGGTTTCTGCGGCGAGTGTCAGCCGCATCGGCGCGCGCTTTGCGTCGAGCGCGACGAGCGCGGTGCCGTAAGCAACGGCTATCCCCGCATCGGCGAGGGCGTCGGCGCAGGCGCGCGCGAGATCGCCATAGTCGACCACGTAACCGAGCGCGGGCACACCGAGGTCCGACGCGCTGAATTCGATGCTGCCGAACGCGCCGCGCTCGCTGACGCTCACGCGTTCGATCGGATCGACGCGGGCAAGCCTGGACCAGATACCCAACGGCTCGAGCGCCAGACGCGAACCCCAGGACACTGCGATCGCGCGCTGGTCCACTTTGCCGGTGCCCGGCGCACGCGCTTCGAACATCCGCACTGGCACGCCGCGCGCGCTCAGTGCCAGTGCTGCAACGGCCCCGATCGGACCGGCACCGATGATCGCCAACGGCGTGACGGGGACGTCGACCGTCGTCACCGTCGTGGCGATCGTCACCGGGCGCCGACGGTGGCCGGCCGCGATTGCGTCGCGTGGCTTCGATAGGCGCCCGGGGCTGCACCTTCCCGGGAAGCCGAAGCGCTATCCGGCGCTCTGCTCACGACCGCTCGCGCATCCAGGCTTCGATGTCGTCGATACGTTTGGGTGCATCGGCCG
>JACMMK010000247.1 GCA_014379045.1 Burkholderiales bacterium | reverse complement strand
TGGGTCCTGCCCGCAGTGGGTCTGATCCAGACCGTGCCGTCGCTCGCGCTGCGCGCCGTCCGCATCACCTTCGATCAGCGCATCGGCCTCGCGCCCGCGCTGACCGCGCTGTTCCTCTACGGCCTGCTGCCGATCGTGCGCAACACCACCGCGGGGCTGGATGCGATCGCGCAGTCGCTGCGCGATGCGGCAGCGGCGCTCGGGTTGTCGCGGCGCGCCAGGCTGTTCCGGATCGAACTGCCGCTGGCACTCGGCGCGATACTCGCCGGGGTTCAGACCTCGGCAGTCATCAACGTGGGCACCGCGACCATCGCCGCATTCATCGGTGCCGGCGGCTACGGCGAACGGATCGCAACCGGCCTGGCGTTGAACGATTCGACGATTCTGCTCGCGGGGGCACTACCCGCGGCCGGCCTCGCGTTGCTGGTGCAGTTCGCCTTCACGTACCTCGAACGCCGCGCGCTACCAGGGCCGTTGCGAGCGATGCGCGCGTTGGCAGTGGGTGGAGGGTGATCAGTCAACGTGCATTGCAGCGGCTCGGCGGAGCACCGCCGAGCCGGGGGTGCGTCACCGCGGACCCGCGTCGGTCATTTCTTCTTCAGAAAGAACAGAAACTCCCCGGCTTCCTGCGACGCGCCCAACAATTCGTTTCCGGTCTGGCGCGAGAACGCCTGGAAATCCTTGGTCGCGCCGGGGTCGGTCGACACGACCTTCAATACCTGCCCCGAGATCAGTTCGTTCAACGCCTTCTTCGTACGAAGAATCGGCAACGGACAGTTCAGACCGCGGGTATCCAGCTCGCGATCGAAATCCAGCGCAACACTCATTGCTTCTCCTTCCGCCGACTGCGTATAGTCCGCGGATTCTAAACAACCTGCCGTGGGGCGCAAGCGCGATGAACGATGGTCTGCACCCACGCGCGCACGACACGCCTGCCGATCTCGAGGTGCCGCCCGCGCCGGTGTCGCTCGGCCGCGCGTTGCGCTACTGGCTCTGGCTCGGCCTGGTCAGTTTCGGCGGGCCGACCGGGCAGATCGCAATCATGCACCACGATCTGGTCGAACGCCGACGCTGGATCTCGGAGAAGCGGTTCCTGCATGCGCTCAACTACTGCATGGTGTTGCCGGGGCCCGAAGCGCAGCAGCTCGCGACCTATATCGGCTGGCTGATGCATCGCGGGCCCGGCGCGATCGTCGCCGGCGGGCTGTTCGTGCTGCCCTCGCTCGCCGTGCTGATCGCGTTGTCGTGGCTGTACATCGCGCATGGGGAAACCCTCGTCGTCGCGGGGGTGTTCTACGGCATCAAGCCGGCGGTGACCGCAATCGTCGCGTTCGCGGCCTGGCGCATCGCCTCGCGGGCGCTCTCGAACGCGGTCCTCGCAGCGATCGCGGTGGCCGCGTTCGTCGCCTTGTTCGCGTTCGACCTTCCGTTCCCGTGGATCATCGGTGCGGCTGCGCTTGCGGGCTTTCTCGGCGGGCGCTATCTGCCGCACCTGTTCGCGGGAGGCGCGGGCCATAAAGCATCGGGCAAGCGCTACGGTGCGGCGCTGATCGACGACGACACGCCGCCCGCCGCCGGTGCGCGTTTCCGCTGGCCCTCGCTGGTGCTCGTGCTCGCAACCGGCGTGCTGCTGTGGGCGCTGCCGCTCGCGGCACTGAGCGCCTGGCTCGGCTGGGATGCGGTGCTCACCCAGATGGCCTGGCTGTTCACCAAGGTCGCGCTGCTCACCTTCGGCGGTGCCTACGCGGTGCTCCCGTACGTTTATCAGAGTGCGGTCGAGAACCAGCAGTGGCTGAGCGGCGAACAGATGATCGCCGGTCTCGCGCTCGGAGAAACGACGCCCGGCCCGCTGATCATGGTGAACGCGTTCGTCGGCTTCGTCGGCGCGTGGAATCAGGCGGCGCTCGGCAGCGACTCGCTGTTCGCCGCGGGGGTACTGGGCGCCGTGGTGGTCACCTGGTTCACGTTCCTGCCGAGCTTCATCTTCATCCTCGCGGGCGCGCCGCTGGTCGAAAGCACGCACGGCAACCTGTCGTTCACTGCGCCGTTGGCCGGCATCACGGCGGCCGTCGTCGGCGTCATCGTCAACCTCGCGCTGTTCTTTGCGTGGCACGTGTTGTGGCCGGCCGCGACCTCGGGTGCGCCGTTTTCCGGCGGGTTCGAATGGCCTGCGCTCGTGATCGGTCTGGTCGCCGCGGTCGCGCTGTTCCGGTTCAAGGTCGGCATCATTCCGGTCATCGCCGCCTGCGGCGCGGCCGGGCTCGCGCTTGGGTTTCTGGCGGCACAGTGACGCGTGCGCGGGTGAGCGGCGCCGGCTAGACTTTCTTCGACGCTGCCTGCAGCGCGCGCAATTCACGCAGCCTCGCCTCGGAGGCCGACAGCTCGAAGAAGTCCCCATCGGCGGCCTTCAAGCCGTTCTGCAACTGTTCGATCGCCAATCCGAGGTTGCCGAGCAGGACGTTCGCCTCGGCCTGCGCCCGACCCTGAGCCAGGCCGCGTCCGAGCGAGGCATAGGCACGCGCCTGGATGAAGTACAGGCGATGATCGGACGGGAAGTACTGCAGATGGTCGGTCGCGAGCTTGAGCGCATCGCCGGCACGGTCGAGCTTTATCAGCACGTCGGCGTAGTCGTAGACGAGCGGACGATAGCGGGGGTGATTGCCGAGTGCGGCCGGATAAAACGTGGCGGCGGATTTCAGATTGCCGCTCGCCAGCAGCAGATCGCCTTCGAGCGCATCGACCAGCGCCAGCGTCGGTCCCATCGCCCGCAGCGCTTTCAACTCCACCTGCGCACGCGCGTACTCGCGCGTGCGCATCAGCGCGACGATCAGGCCGTAGCGCTGTGCCGCCTCGTTGCTGAACGCGCGTTGGCGAAGTCCCGAATCGAATATCTGGACCGCCTCGCGTGCCGGCCCCTGCGCCGCGCGCAGGCGTGCGCGAATGAACTGGAACTCGGGGTCGTCGCGCACCTGCCGGTACGGCAGCGCGTCGATGCGGTTCAACGCATCGGCGATCCGCTCGGTGGTCATCGGGTGGGTACGCAGGTACGCGGGGGCGGTGGAGTCGAGCGCACGGGTCGAGCGCTGCAGGCGTTCGAAGAATGACGACATGCCGCGCACGTCGAAGCCCGCACGCTCGAGGATGACCAGGCCGAGGCGGTCGGCTTCGCGCTCCATGTCGCGCGTGAAGTTCAACTGGCTCTGCACGAACGCCGCCTGCGCGCCGACGATCGCACCCTGCGCGAGCTGCGGGTTCGAGCGCGCGGCGAGCAAGGCGATCGCCATCGCGACGATCGAGCCGACCTGTGCCTGCTGCTGGCCGCTGACCAGGCGGGCGATGTGACCCTGCGTCACGTGCGCGATCTCGTGCGCGATGACCGCGGCGAGTTCGGACTCGGTTTGCGCGGTCGCCATCAGGCCGGTATGGACGCCGATGTAACCCCCGGGCAACGCGAATGCGTTGACCGCGACGTCCTGCATGACGAAAAACTCGAACGAGATCCGGCTGTCGGGGCTGCTCGACAGCAGTCGGTAACCCAGGTTGCCCAGGTACGCCGTCAGCTCGGCATCGTCGAAAAAGGTCCGGTCGGCGCGCACTTCGCGCATGACTTCGTTGCCCAGGCGCCGCTCCTGCGCGGATGACAACAGCGCGCGCGATGCGTCGCCCAGATCGGGCAGTTCGCTGGCGCCGGCGAGCGGCACCGCGACCGCAATGGCCAGGATCAGCGCGCGCGCGGCGCCGGCAAGCGAAATCGGCGGCGTG
>JACMMK010000246.1 GCA_014379045.1 Burkholderiales bacterium | reverse complement strand
GGGCGGCGAGACCGACCTGTTCATCACACCCGGGTATGCGTTCCGGATCGTCGACCGTCTGCTGACCAACTTTCACCTGCCGAAGTCGACGCTGTTGATGCTGGTGTCCGCGTTCGCCGGCGTCGACACGATTCGCCGCGCGTATCGGCATGCGATCGAACAGCGCTATCGGTTCTTCAGCTACGGGGACGCGATGCTGCTGACGCGCGCGGGTGTGGATCTCGCGGCTACGCGCGCTGGCGCGACGACATGAGCTTCCCGTTCGAACTGCTGGCGACCGACGGCGTCGCGCGCCGCGGTCGCCTGACGCTGCCCCACGGTACCGTCGACACGCCGGCCTTCATGCCGGTCGGCACCTACGGCACGGTGAAGGCGATGGCCCCGCGCGACCTGGTCGAGATCGGCGCGCAGATCGTGCTCGGCAACACGTTCCACCTCTGGCTGCGCCCCGGGGTCGAGGTGATCGGTGCGCACGGCGGCCTGCATCGCTTCATGCACTGGGACGGTCCGATCCTCACCGACTCCGGGGGTTTCCAGGTGTTCAGCCTGGGCGCGATGCGCCGGATCAGCGAGGAGGGCGTCAAGTTCCGCTCGCCGGTCAATGGCGATGCCTGCTTCCTGACCCCGGAGGAATCGATGCGCATCCAGCGCGTGCTCGATTCCGACATCGTCATGTGCTTCGACGACTGCACGGCCTGGCCGGCGACCGAAGCGCAGGCGGCCGACTCGATGCAACTGTCGCTGCGCTGGGCCGAACGTTGCCGACGCGAACACATCGAGGCGCTGCGCAACACGAACGCGCTGTTCGGCATCGTCCAGGGCGGCATGTACGAAGGCCTGCGCGAGCGCTCGCTCGAGCGCCTGGTCGAACTGGGCTTCGACGGCTACGCGATCGGCGGGTTGTCGGTGGGTGAGCCGAAAGAGGACATGCGGCGCATCCTGCGTCACACCGCGCCGCGATTGCCCGTCGAGCGGCCGCGCTATCTGATGGGAGTGGGCACGCCCGCGGATATCATCGCGGCGGTCAAGTACGGCATCGACATGTTCGACTGCGTGCTGCCTACCCGCAACGCGCGCAACGGCTGGCTCTACACCCGGCAGGGCACGATCAAGCTGCGCAATGCGCAGTACGCGCGCGACCTGGCGCCGGTCGATGCGTCGTGCGCCTGCTACACCTGCCGGCATTTCACCCGGGCGTATCTGCACCACCTGCAGCGCGCCAACGAGATCCTCGGTGCCCATCTGAACACCCTCCACAATTTGCACGCGTACCAGACGCTGCTGCGCGAATTGCGCGAAGCGATCGAAGCAGGTCAACTGGACGCGGTCGAATGGGGCGTGTCCGACGCGGGCGTAAGCGATGAACAATGCTAAAATCAAAGGCTTAGAAATTTTCGCCGCAAGCGAATAGAAGGAGTGAACGGTGTTCATCAGCAATGCGTGGGCGCAAGGCGCCGCCGGACAGATGGATCTGCTCAGCCTGATGCCGATAATCCTGATGTTCGTCGTGCTGTACTTTCTGCTGATCCGGCCGCAGCTCAAACGCGCGAAAGACCATCGTCAGATGGTCGCGGGTCTGCAGAAGGGCGACGAGGTCATCACCGGTGGCGGTGAACTGGGTCGCATCACCAAGGTGGGCGACAACTATCTGACGGTAGAGATCGCCTCCGGCGTCGAGATCCTGATGCAGAAACCGTCGGTGCAGACGGTGCTGCCGAAGGGCACGATCAAAACCGCCCTGGACGCCTGATCGTCGTGGCGGGCGCTCCGCGTCGAAGCTGGCACGTGCGACCGGAATACGCGGCGGGAGTATGTAGACCGCCAGGGCGCACACGCCCCGCGCGCGTGCGCCGGTAACCGCGCATCGTGTACCGTCTTTATTCATTGCGTCCAGCCTGCGCAGACCTCCAGGCTCAAGTGCCGCGATGCGGCGAGGACCCTCGAACATGAACCGCTATCCGCTGTGGAAGTACCTGATCATCGCGATCGCGCTGATCATCGCCGTGCTGTACTCGGTGCCCAACCTGTTCGGCGAGGTGCCGGCGTTGCAGGTTTCGCCGGTGCGCGCGACGTTGAAGGCCGACGCCGCGTTGCAGACCCGTGTCACCGAGGCGCTGGCTAAGGCCGATATCCCCAGCACCGGCGTGGCGCTCGAAGCCGGCAGCGTGCGCCTCCGATTCGCCGACACCGATCTCCAGTTGCGGGCGAAGGACGCGGTCGAGAAGGCGGTCGGCGACGGTTACATCGTCGCGCTCAACCTGGTGTCGAACTCGCCGCGCTGGCTGACTGCGATCAACGCACTGCCGATGTATCTCGGGCTCGATCTGCGCGGTGGCGTCCACTTCATGCTCCAGATCGACACGCGCGCCGCGTTGACCAAGCGGATCGAAGGCTATGTGAACGATGTGCGCACGGCGCTGCGCGAGCAGAAGATCGTGTCGGCCGGGATCAGTCGTGAAGGCCAGGCGGTGACAGTGCGCTTCCGCGACAGCGCCTCGCGCGAGAAGGCGATGGCGCTGATTGCGAAGAACTCGCCCGACCTGTCGCTGCGCACCGTCGACGAAGGCGAGGAGTTCCGACTGGTCGCGACGCTGTCGCCGGAAGCGCAACGCCGCTCGCAGGAGTTCGCCCTGCAGCAGAACGTGACCACGCTGCGCAACCGCGTGAACGAACTCGGCGTGGCCGAACCGGTCATCCTGCAGCAGGGTGCGGACCGCATCGTCGTCCAGTTGCCCGGCGTCCAGGACACCGCCAAGGCAAAAGAGATTCTGGGACGCACCGCGGCCCTCGAGATCCGGATGGTCGCCGAAGACCTGATGGACCCCAGCAACCTGCAGGCCGGCGCGAACGGCCAGCCGCCGTTCGGCACCGAGTATTACGTCGAACGCAACGGCGGCGGGCTGCTGGTGCGGCGCTCGGCGGTGCTGAGCGGTGACCGGATCACCGACGCGCAGCCCGGCTTCGACGGCCAGACCAGCGAACCGGCCGTGCACCTGACGCTCGATGGCGCGGGCGCGCGCATCTTCCAGCAGGTTACGCGCGAGAACGTGAACAAGCGGATGGCGATCCTGCTGATCGAGAAGGGCTCGGCCGAAGTCGTGACCGCGCCGGTGATCAGAAGCGAAATCGCAGGCGGCCGCGTCCAGATCAGCGGGCGGATGACCACCGCCGAGGCGCGCGACACCGCGCTCCTGCTGCGCGCTGGCGCGCTCGCCGCACCGATGGAGATCATCGAGGAGCGCACGATCGGGCCGAGCCTCGGCGCCGAGAACATCTCACGCGGCTTCTACTCGACGCTGTACGGGTTTCTGGCGATCGCGATATTCATGATCGCGTACTACGGCGCGTTCGGCGTCATCTCGGTGATCGCGCTGGCGGCCAACCTGCTGTTGCTGGTGGCCATCCTGTCGATGCTGCAGGCGACCTTGACGCTGCCGGGCATCGCTGCGATCGCGCTCACGCTCGGCATGGCGATCGATGCCAACGTGCTGATAAACGAGAGGGTGCGCGAGGAACTGCGCAACGGCGTCACCCCGCAGCAGGCGATCAATCTCGGCTACGAACGCGCGTTCAATACGATCATCGACTCGAACGTGACCACGCTGATCGCGGGTCTCGCACTGCTCACCTTCGGTTCCGGCCCGGTGCGCGGCTTCGCGGTCGTGCACTGCCTGGGGATCCTCACCTCGATCTTCTCTGCGGTATTCGTGTCGCGCGGCATGGTCAACCTGCTCTACGGGTCGCGGCGCAAGCTGACCCAGTTGTCGATC
>JACMMK010000245.1 GCA_014379045.1 Burkholderiales bacterium | reverse complement strand
GGCGACCTGTGCATCGCGCTGCCACTGCTCGAGATTGTCGATGAGGCCGCGCCGTTGCGCGTCCGTCTGTTCCAGACGGGCGTGCGCCTGCGCGCGCTGGGCCTCGACACGTGCCCGCGTTTCGCGCAGATGCGCGAGCTGCTGTTCGAGCCGGGCGACCTGCGCATTGGACTCGTAGAGCTCGCCCTGCGCGACGCGCGCGGCATCGTTCGCGATCTGCTGTGCGTCGCGCGTCAGCGCCAGACGTTTCTCGACGTCGCGCAAGCGCGCGGTCTCGTTCTCGAGTTCGATCGCCAGGCGTTCGACCTCGCGCTGCTGACGTTCGCGCTGTGCGTTGGCCTCGACCCGCCGCAGATGCCACAGCAGGTGCTGCGCGCCGACCAGCTCGGTGTTGAGTCGCTGGAACTGCGCGGCCACCGCAGCCTGGGTCGTCAGCCGTTCTATCTGCCGCTCGAGCTCGAGCCGGATATCGTCGACGCGTGCCAGATTCTGGCGTGCGTCGGACAGACGATTCTCGGTTTCGCGGCGCCGCTCGCGATAGCGCGACACACCGGCCGCCTCTTCCAGGAACACGCGCAGCTCTTCGGGCTTCGCATCGATGATGCGCGAAATGGTGCCCTGCTCGATGATCGCGTAACCGCGCCCGCCCAGCCCGGTGCCGAGGAATACGTCGGCGACATCGCGTCGGCGCACATGCGCGTTGTTGATGTAGTACGCCGACTCGCCATCGCGTTCGAGCACGCGCTTGACCGAGAGCTCCGCGTAGCTTGCCCACTGTCCGCCGGCCTTGCCGAGGCTGTTGTCGAAGATCAGTTCGACACTGGCACGGTTCGCCGGGTTGCGCGTCGCCGAGCCGGCGAAGATCACGTCCTGCATAGTCTCGCCGCGCAGGTGCCGCGCCGACGATTCGCCGAGCACCCAGCGTGTGGCGTCGATCACGTTCGACTTGCCGCATCCATTCGGACCGACGACCCCGACGATCTGGCCCGGCAGGCGGATCTGCGTGGGGTCGACGAACGATTTAAATCCGGCCAAGCGTATTTCGGTCAGGCGCACTAGTAGGGTTTCGGGGTTCGAATAAAGATAACTCGCGAGTTTAGCCGAAGCGACCGCCCCGCCACCTCCGATCGTCGCGCAAACCGATCGCCACCGGCGCGCACGTCCCGGTCGCATCCCACGCGGCTGCCCCTCCTTGACCGAACCTGGCGAATCGCCGCAGACTGCGGCTCGTCTGCCGAACCGAGTCGACCGATGCCGATCGTTGCCCTCGACCACTACAATATCTGTACTGCCGACCTCGCGGTCGCGCGCCGCTTCTATACCGAGGTGGTGGGTCTGCACGACGGCGAGCGCCCGCCGTTCGGTCGACCGGGCGCATGGATGTACGTCGGCACGCAGGCGATCCTGCACATCTCGACCGCGCGCATCCCGGGCACGGCCAAGTCCGATGCGTTCGATCATGTGGCGTTTCGCGCCGAGGGCCTCGCGCAAACGCGCGCACGTCTGGACGACCACGGCATCCGCTACCAGTCGTTCGCCGTGCCCGACCGCGAACTCGTGCAGGTGTTTTTTCGCGACCCCGACGGCGCAGAAATAGAACTGATCTTCTCCGGCACCGAGGCCGCGGCTGCGATCGCCGAGGGCGTGACCAGCGATGCCACGTTGAACCGCACGGCATGAGCGAACGGCGGCGTCAGCGGCCGCGGGGTGGGCGCGCGCGCAGGGTGCGCGGCGCTTATTCCTCGGTCTTGCCGATGAATCGAACCGACCCCTGGATGCGCTTGACCTCGCGCTGCCAGGCACCGGCGAACTCGGCGCCATCCAGATAGGCGACCGTCGACAGCGATTTGCTCATTGCCGCGCGGAAGTCGTCGTCCTGCGCGGCCGCGCGCACCGCGTCCTGCAACACCTTCAATACCGGCGGCGGAGTCCTGGCCGGAGCGAACAACGCGGTCCACAGCGTGAACTCGACGTCGACGCCACTTTCCTTGAAGGTCGGCACCTCCGGAAACGCCGCGAGCCGCGTGGCACCCCAGTGCGCGATCGGCCGCACGCGCCCACCCTTGATCTGCGGCATCGCGACACTCGGGGCCGCGGCGAGCGCGGTCGC
>JACMMK010000244.1 GCA_014379045.1 Burkholderiales bacterium | reverse complement strand
GCGATGCTGCGATCGAACGCGCACTGCGGGCGCTCGGTCGTCAACTCGAGGAGCCGCCACGCGATCCGGTGCGAGACGCCAGCCGTGAACCGGCGGCGGATCGTCCTGTCGCCGATCGGCCGGCGCAGTAGTAGCATGGCTTCAGCGGCGGAATTGATGGTCGCGGCGCCCGTGTCGCAGCCCGTGTCGCAGCCCGTGTCGGGGGCCAGTATCACGGCCGGTGCCGTGGAACGTGTCACCGCCCGTACCGCTCGTATGGCTGCTCGCATCGCTTTTCATAGGGCCGCTTGTATCGCCGCTGGCATTCCTGCTCGAATCGCCGCCTTTATCGCCTCCCGCATCACCGGCATTTGCCCATCGAACGCACCGATGACCGCAACGCGCGCCAAGACTCCGAAGGCAATCCCTCGCTCGAATTCTGCACAGCGCGGCTCGCGTGCGCGGCAACGAGGCGTGGCGTTGCTTGCCCTGCTGGTGCTCGTCGGTATCGTGGCTGCGGTGTTCGTCGTGCGCAGCCTCGACGCCGACACGCTGCGCGCGCAGCAGGAGCAGCGCACGACCGACGCGCTCGCAACCGCGCGGGAAGCGCTGCTCGCATTCGCGGCAGCCAACGACGACCGCCCGGGGTCGTTTCCGTGTCCGGACGTCAACAACGACGGCCGTTCGACGCTGGGTACCGAATACGCCGGCGGCGAATGCACCGCTTACATCGGACGCCTGCCCTGGGCCTTGTTGCGCATCCCCGAACTGCGCGATGGCAGCGGCGAAACCCTCTGGTATGCGCTCTCCCGGAGCTTTCGCAGCGCCGGTCCGGTCAACGAAACCGTGGGCATGGTCAATCCCGATACGTCGGCCGCCCTGTCGATCATCGACCGGCCCGACGAGGTGGTCGCGATCGTCTTCGCGCCTGGACCCGCACTCGCGGGGCAGCAGCGCGACGGCCCGCAGAGGCTGCTTCCACCGAATTATCTCGACGGTGTGAACGCGACGCCCACCTCTGCGTTTTCTGCGGCTCCGCGCAGTGCGACCTTCAACGATCGCCTGCTCGCGGTCACACGCGCCGACGCGATAGCGCTCGCAGAACGGCGGGTCGCAAGGGAAGTGGTGAAGGCGTTGGATCGCTATTTTGTGGTCCACAAGTTTCTGCCCGCGCCCGGCGCCTTCGACAACGTGCAATGCGTCGACGATGGCACGACGGCCGGCTGCAACCCTGTTCCGGGAATGCTTGCGGGCCGGATACCCGCAAACATCGTCGACCCGATCTACGCATATGGTGCGCTCAACTCCAGCACCGCTGACCGGTTGCTCAGAGGCGACGGCATCGTCAGGGGCCCGAGTGACACGCTGAACCCGGCCACCGAACCCACATGGTTTCAACTCCAGCGCTGGCGCGAACATGTGGTCTATATCGTGTCGCCCGCCTGCGTGGGACCGCCTGCAAATGGGGTGGACGGTTGCCCCAGCGGCGACTTGAATCTGCAGAATGCGCTGGGGTCGAGCGTTCCGAACGCGCGTTTCATTATTCTTATGTCCGGTATTGCCGCGGGTCAGGCACGTGCCACCCCGACGGACAAGGTCGAACTCACGAACTACCTCGAAGGCAGCGCGCTTGCCGCGGTGAACGAGCTTCGGGCTGGAACGGTGCCGGCTGGCGGCAATGTCGTCGTGCCCGGCGGCACGGTCGCGGTCGGTTTTGCGAAGAAGTGACGAATGCTTTTTGACTTAACCGCCCTCTGCGCAGACGACGCGGCCGCGTCCTGCGTGTCCCATCGCGCGCGCGAACGCGGCGTATCGTTGGTCGAACTCGCCATCGGGCTGCTGATCCTCTCGCTGATCATCGGCGGCCTGCTGGTACCGCTTGCGAACCAGGTCGAGCAGAGCCGTAATGGCCAGACACAACGGCAACTCGAAGAGATTCGCGACGCGCTGATCGGCTTCGCTTTGGCGAATGGTCGCCTCCCCTGTCCGGCTGCGCCGAACACGACCGGAATCGAAAGCTTCCTTGCCGGGAGTGCAGCTACCGGGGGCACATGCACCAATCCCTACGATGGGTTCGTACCCGCGGTTACACTGGGATTGTCGCAAGTTGACGCACAAGGGTACGCGATCGACGCATGGGGCCTCGAGCAGAACAGGGTGCGCTACGCAGTGACGAACAGCAACAGTAGTGCATTCACCACCAGGGGCGAGATGCGAACGAGAGGAATGAGTGCCCTTTTTCCCGACCTGTACGTGTGTAGCGGTGGCACGAACATCGCGGCGGGCGAATGTCCCTCCGGCGAGAGACTTGTTGTTGATGCCGTAGCAGTCATCTACTCGCTCGGGCCGAACGCCGCGTCCGGCGGCACTTCGGTTGACGAGCGGCAGAATCCCAACCCGTTTGCCGCCGTGCCCGTTGACAAAGCGTTCGTGAGCAGGGTGCGTGGCGCGGTCGGCGCAGGTGCGGCGGAATTCGACGACTTGGTGACATGGTTATCGCCGAACGTGCTCTATTCGAAGATGGTGTCGGCAGGACAGTTACCGTAGCCCGCAGGCCTCATACGGCGCCTTCAATAGAACGTCGTGGGGGCAGGCTCACCCCCTGCGTTCGTTGTTCCGATCGTCGGAGCCGTTCGCACCCGACCCAATTCCGAGGTGATCTTGATCGAAATCCGCAAGGGCCAGGCACCGGCCGATCTGTCGCGTGACGAGTTCTCCGTGCGCTATCGCGCATCGTTCGTCGACCCCGCATTCCGAACCGAAGATGCCTCGATCGCGCGGCTCGAAGCAATTGCCTGGGATGCCTACACCGAAGGCCGCAAGTGCCCCTTCACGCAGAAGGCAGGGCCGGGCTATGCCGACCCCGACTACGACCTGTCGACCGAGTGGGTCGAGACGAAGCAGCGGCTCGCCGAAGCGCAGCGGGTGTGGGGCGACGCGACGACGCGTTCAAGAGTACTCGTTATCTGCGGGTCGGCTCGAAACGACGGTACCTGCCCCGGCGAGAATTCGAAGACCTTTCGCCTGACGGGAATCGTGCGCGAGTCGCTAGAACGCGACGGCATCGAAGTGGACTTCCTCGACCTGAGCCTGCTCACCTCGGAGTACGGCCGCAAGATTTTCCCGTGCAAGGGCTGCGTGTCGACCGCGATGCCGCTGTGCCACTGGCCGTGCAGCTGCTACCCGAACCATGCGCTCGATCAGACCAACGACTGGATGGCCGAGATCTACGAGCGCTGGACCGCCGCGCATGCAGTGATCATCGTGTCGCCGGTCTACTGGTACCAGAGTCCGGCGCCGTTGAAGCTGATGATCGATCGACTGGTGTGCGCCGATGGCGGCAATGCCGATCCGACGTCGACGTCGGGCAAGAAGCCCGCCAAGGCGAAGGAACTCGAGATGGCGGGCTGGGACTATCCGCAGCATCTCGCCGGTCGCGTCTATGGCGTCATCGTGCACGGCGACGTCGCGGGCATCGAAGATTCACGTCGGGCGTTGTGCGAATGGTTCGACTGGATGGGGTTCATCGGCGCTGGCGCCGACGCGCGCCTCGACCGGTTCATCGGCTATTTCGAGCCGTATGCGACGAGTCACGAAACACTCGATCGCGACGAAGCCGTCCAGGAGGAAACGCGCAACGTCGCGCGCTCGGTCGCCAAGGCGGTGGACGAGCTGCGCAGCGGGCGACTCCAGGCAGCGCAGCCGAAGCTGTCCCGGCCGCGGCCGAAGTGAGGCCGGCCTGTCCTGATCGCGCCTCGCCTGGTAGTCGCTAACTACGCGAGCTCAACGCAACGAGCGCAGCGCGAACTGTACCGCTCCGGGTTGATTGCTGGTGAGCAACAGTTCGTAGTCGTGCTGCACCGCGAGTTGCGCGGTATGGTAGAGGCCCACGCCGAGACCGTTCCTGGACGCGACGGGCTCGGCCAGCAGTCGTTCGGCGAGCCGGTCGTCGACCGCGACACCGCTGTCGGTGACGCTCAACTGCACCCCGTCCAGGGTCGACAATTCCACGCACACGACGACCGATGAATCGAGCTGGCGCTTGACCAGCGCATTCTGCAGCAGGTTGTCGGCCGCGCTGTCGAAGAGTTCCTGCGGAATCTGTGCGTCGATCAGATCACCCTGCGTGACGAGTTCGACCCCGTCCTGCGCAACCCGGCGCCGGAAGCCGTCCCACCAGCGTTGCGCCGGCACCGGCGTGCTCGTGCGCGACTGCGGCTGTGCCAATTTCTCCAGCGTGCGTTCCAGCCGCTGCGCGATCTGCGGCAACTGCCGGCGCATCAGCTGTTGCAGTGCCGGTGCGCGATCGTCGTCGGACGACTCCACCGCTGCACACAGCGTCTGCAGCGATTGCAGCAGGTTCTTCACGTCGTGCGTCAGGCGCGCCCCGGTCTCGTGGATCGCGTGCGCGTAGGCGTGCTTGCGCTCGCGCTGCTCGCGCCGCTTCGCATCGTAGAAATCGCCGAGCAGTTGCGCGAGCAGCGCCGCATGCAGCTTGAGCGCCGGGGTCGGCGTCCCATGGGTGAACAGTTCGAGCGTGAGACCGCGCGCCGACAGTTCCATCCGGTGACGTGCCGTAACGCCCAGGGTGCCGGCGCTGTCGGCGGCCGTCCATTGCACGCCGGAAACCCACGGCAAACGCGACAGTTCTGCGATCGCGCCCTGCAGGAACCTCTCAGGATCGCGCTGATGCTCGGCCAGCAGTGCGAGGCTGCGCATCCAGTTCTCGAACGGCAGGCCGAGCGAGAGCAGATGCCACGACAGCAACTGGCTCAACCCGCCGAAGCCACCCCTCGGGTTCCACAACCACGACATCGCCACCAGCAGCACGGCGATCGCGACCAGCGCCTGCGCGAGCGCGGCCAGGTAGTTGCCATCGCCCAGCACCGAGCGCAGGACCAGACTCCCGAGCACGAGCACCACCACCAGCAGCAGCAGCACGACCGAGTAGATCAGATCGACGACCACCGGCGTCGGCCGCGCCACCGGACCGACCCGGATCAACGCCACGGCGACGGCGAGCAGCGGCAGCCCGAGTTGCACCAGTGCGATCAACAGATCGGGCAGCGGGCTGTCGACGGTCAAGCGCGGCACGACCCACAGCAGCAGCAGCGCGAGCAGGAACAGTGCGGCGAGCAGCGTCACCAGTCGCTGCCGGGGCGCGCCGGTACCCGGTACCCGCCCCGCGATCAGCGCGAACAGCACGCTGATCCAGAGCGCGGCGAGCCACCAGTCGAGCAGCATCGCGAACGCCGCACCTGTGGCGATGACCGCGACCGCCGGCACTGGCTCGAGCGGCTGCGGCGCTCGCCACAGCGGCTGCCAGATCAGGAACAGGCCGAAATGGCTGAGCCACATCGCGCGCGCCCACCACGCGTCGATGTCCCAGGCGAGCGCGGCATGCAACGCGAGCAGCATCAACGCGAGTACCCATTCGGGCCGCAGCTTGATCGCGTCGTAGAGCACGTTGCGGCTTCCGGTATGCGTGCTCATCGTCCTTCTCCAACGTACCGCATTAAAGTATGCCGAGGGACGATGAGAGAGCCCGACTCG
>JACMMK010000243.1 GCA_014379045.1 Burkholderiales bacterium | reverse complement strand
GTTGTTCGCCGGCACCGTGACCACGCTCGCCATCGCGATCGGGGGCCCGGCGATCGCCGGCGTGGCACTGCTGTTCCAGTCGCCGGACTATGTCGCGGTGATGGTGCTCGGTCTGGTGGCGGCAGTGGTGCTCGCGCACGGCTCGCTCCCCAAGGCGCTCGCGATGATCGTGCTCGGCGTGTTCATCGGGCTCGTCGGCACCGATGTCACGACCGGCGAGCAGCGCTACACGTTCGGCATCGACGCCCTGTTCGACGGCGTGGGCTTCGTCCCGGTCGCGATGGGGTTGTTCGGGTTGGCCGAGATCATGCTCAATCTCGAAGGCCGCGCGCACGACGCCGGTGTCACGCGTCTGCGCGACAAGCTGTGGCCGGCCCGCGATGATTTCCGGCGCGCGACACCGGCGACGATCCGCGGCACGCTGCTCGGCATCGTGCTCGGCATATTGCCCGGTGGCGGGTCGACGATTCCGTCGTTCGCCGCCTACAGTCTGGAGAAGAAGCTCGCGCGCGATCCTGCGCGCTTCGGCAACGGCGCGGTCGAAGGGGTCGCTGCGCCCGAGGCGGCGAACAATGCCGGCGCGCAGGCCGGGTTCATCCCGATGCTCGCACTCGGTATCCCCCCGAACGCGATCATGGCGCTGATGGTCGGCGCGCTGATGATCCACGGCATCCAGCCGGGCCCGCAGATCATCGCCAAACAGCCCGAGCTGTTCTGGGGGCTGGTCGTGAGCATGTGGATCGGCAACCTGATGCTGGTGATCCTGAATCTGCCGCTGATCGGCATCTGGGTGCGCCTGATCGAACTGCCGTACCGGTATCTGTTCCCGGCGATCATCGTGTTCTGCTGCATCGGCGTCTACAGCCTGAAAAACAGCGTGATGGAAGTGGTGTTCATGGGCGCGTTCGGCGTGATCGGCTATGTGCTGCGCAAGCTCGCGTGCGAACCCGCGCCGCTGCTGCTCGGGCTGATCCTCGGGCCGATGCTCGAAGAGAACTTCCGCCGCTCGCTGGCGATTTCCGGCGGTGATTACGCGATCTTCGTCACGCGACCGATCAGCGCGACGCTGCTCGCCTGCGCGCTGGTGCTGCTCGCGTTCGTGCTGCTGCCGGCAGTGCGGCGACAACGCGAGTGGATGAAGGAGTAGCACGCCGGGCCGCAGGCGAGCTAGGCTATGCTTGACCCACAGGACGGCGCACCGCCGTCCGCGCGCCGGCATGGGTGACCGCAGATCGTAACGCGGTGCCCCCGGCAAGACCGAAGGAGGAGCCGATGCGTTTGCCTGTCCTGGCCGTTGCTTTGGTGTGTGTTGCGTTGACCCCCGGGCCTGCTTCGGCCGCGGACTCCGCCAAGAATTATCCGACGAGGACGATCCGGATGATCATGCCGAACGCGCCCGGCAGCAGCACCGACACGCTGGGGCGCATCGTGGTGCAGGGGCTGGGCGAGGAACTCGGGCAGCGCGTCGTCATCGACAATCGTCCGGGCGCGGGTGGCACCCTGGGCATGGAGATCGGCAAGGCGGCGATCCCGGACGGTTACACGATCATCTTCGGGTCGCCGGCCGCGCTTACCGTCGCGCCGTTCGTGCAACGGCGTCAGCCCTTCGACCCGCTGAAGGATTTCGAGTACATCACGACCATCGGCGTCACGCCGAACATGCTGATCGTCAACGCATCGCTCGGCGTCAACTCGGTCGCCGAACTGATCGAACTGGCGCGTGCGAAGAAGGGCGCGCTCAACATGGCCTCCGCCGGACCCGGCTCGCAGAGCCATCTCGCGGGTGCGCTGCTGCTGAATCTCGGCAAGTTCGACTCGCTGCATGTGCCGTTCAAGGGTGGATCCGCCGTGCCCTCGGTGATGGCGGGCGAGTCGCACTGGTCGATCAATCCGGCGCCTTCGGTGATCCAGATGATGAAGGGCTTCAAGCTGAAGGCGATCGCACACACGCTGCCCCAGCGCACGCCGCTGTTGCCGGACCTGCCGTCGATCGCCGAGACGGTGCCGGGATACAGCTACAGCGCGTGGAACGGCGTGATCGCCCCGCGCGACACACCGCGACCGATTCTCGAGCGCTTGCGCATCGGGCTGTTCGCGACGATGAAGCGCCCGGAAATCAGGACCGCGATGTCGGGTCAGGCAACCGAGATCCTGCTCACCACCTCGGCGGAGTTCCGCAAGCTGGCGCAGGAAACCATCGCGCACAACGTGAAGCTCATCAAGGAACTGGGACTGACCGCCGAGTAGCGATGCCGGATGCCCGATCGCGCGGGCCGCGCGATCGGTACAATCGCGTCAAAACAGGCAAGTTCGCGAGCGCATCGTCGCTCTTGCATGCGCGCGGGCAGCGGGAACTCGCACGCCGGATTCGACCGGCGCGCCAACTGGAGGAAGCACGATCGTGAAATTTCGCATGCTGGTGTGCGCGTCGGCGTTGCTGGTTGCGCTGCCTGGTGGCGCGCGCGCCGCCGACGCCACACAGAAATTTCCGTTGAAGCCGATTCGCATGGTGATGCCGAACGCACCCGGCAGCGGTACCGACACGCTCGGACGCATCGTCGCGCAGGGCATGGGAGAAGTGCTCGGGCAACAGGTGATCATCGACAATCGTCCGGGCGCGGGCGGCACGCTCGGCATGGAGATCGGCAAGTCGGCCAATCCCGACGGCTATACCGTCATCTTCGCCTCGCCCCCGGCGCTGACCGTCGCGCCCTTCGTGCAGAAGCGCCAGCCGTTCGATCCGATGACCGACTTCGAATACATCACGACGATCGGCGTGACGCCGAACGTGCTGATCGTCAGCCCGTCGCTCGGCGTCAATTCGGTGGCGGAACTGGTCGAACTGGCGCGCGCGAAGAAGGGGTCACTCAACATGGCCTCGGCCGGTCCGGGATCGCAAAGTCATCTCGCCGGCGCATTGCTGCTGAGTCTGGGCCGCTTCGACTCGTTGCATGTGCCGTTCAAGGGGGGCGCCGCGGTGCCCTCGGTGATGACCGGCGAGACCCACTGGTCGATCAACCCGGCGCCGTCGGTGATCGGCATGTTGCGTGGGGGCAAACTGAAGGCGCTGGGCCATACGCTGCCTGCGCGCACTGCGTTGCTGCCCGACATGCCGACGATCGCCGAGAGCGTGCCGGGCTACAGCTACAGCGCGTGGAACGGCGTGATCGCTCCGCGCGGCACGCCGCGTGCGCTGCTCGATCGGCTGCGCAACACGCTGGTGACGACGATGGCGCGCCCGGAAGTCAGGTCCGCGATGGCCGGTCAGGCGACCGAGATCATGCTGACCACGCCCGAGGCCTTCCGCAAACTCGTGCAGGAGACCATCGTGCACAACGTGAAGCTGGTGAAGGCCCTCGGCCTGACTACCGAATAGGACCGGCATGAGATTTTCTCGAACTTTGTTGTGCGCGCTCGCCTGCGCCGGCGGGCTGGCGGCCGCCGCGGGCGCGAGGGCGCAGGCTCAGACGCAAACGCAGGCGCTGCCGCCGGGATGGCCGGCGAAGCCGATCCGACTGGTGGTTCCGCAGAGCGCCGGCGGCTCGACCGATCTGGTCGCGCGTCCGCTCGCGCAGTTTCTCAGCGCCGCGTTGAACCAGAACGTGCTGGTCGACAACCGGCCCGGCGCAGGCAGCGTGGTCGGCAGCGAAATCGTCGCGCGCTCGGCGCCTGACGGCTACACGCTGCTGGCAGTCGCCTCGTCATTCTCTGCGACACCGGCGCTGCAGCCGAAGCTGTCGTTCGACTCCGAACGCGACTTCGCACCGATCAGCATGGTGTCACTGCTGCCGGGATTGCTGGTCGTGCACCCGTCGCTGCCGGTGAAGAGCGTGCAGGAGCTGATCGCGCTGGCGAAGTCGAAGCCCGGCCGGCTCAACTACAGCTCGAGCGGGCTCGCCACCGGCACTCACATGTCGATGGAGCTGTTCCAGCATCTCACGGGCATCCAGATGGTGCACGTGCCGTACAAGGGCGGCGCGCCGTCGGTCCAGGCACTGATTTCTAACGAAGTGCAGGTGACGATGGCGACGATGTCGACCGCGTTGCCGCATGTGCGCTCGGGGCGGCTGCGTGCACTCGGTGTGACGACGGCCAAGCGTTCGAGCGCGATTCCTGAAGTCGCGCCGATCGCCGAGTCGGGCGTGCCCGGGTTCGACCATTCGTCATGGGTCGGGTTGCTCGCACCGGCGAAGACTCCGGCGCCGGTCATCGCACGCCTCAACGCCGAAGTCGTGAAAGTCGCGACTTCGGTCGAGATGAAGGCCCTGCTCGCAGCCGAAGGCTCCGAGCCGGTGGGCAGTTCGTCGGCGGAATTCGCGACACTGATCCGCACCGAGGTCGCGCGCTGGAAGAAGGTCGTCAAGTCGGCGGGCATCCGGATCGAGTGACACGCGTCCAGCGCGCCGCGCGCTGGACGACCGCTCGCGATGAACCCACGCGCCGGGGCCGGGCTTGGTATAAACGCGCAACCCCACGGAGGTTCATCGATGGCTGCAACGAAGAAGGCAACGAAGACGACGACATTCACGCACGCGCGGATGCCTGCGCCGCAACTGGCGCCATCGCGCTCGGTGGTGAACGCACCGGTGAGCCGATCGGCGCGGTCGACGCGTCCGGTGCCGGTACCGAAGACGGCCACCAAAGCCACGAAGGTTGCCCGGGTCCGCGCCAACGCCACCGCGACCGCGTCTGTGCGGGCGCCAGCGAAATCTGCGCCGCCGATGACTGCCGCACCGGCAAGAAAATCGGCGCCTGGCCAGGCGCCGGCGCGCAAGGCGGGGTTGCGCCGGAGTTACCCTGACCTGCATGATCATCTCGCCGCGCTCGATCGTGCCGGGCTGCTGGTGACCGTCGACCGTCCGATCAACAAGGACACCGAGATGCATCCGCTGGTGCGCTGGCAGTTTCGCGGCGGCATCGAAGAGAAGGACCGCAAGGCGTTCCTGTTCAACAACGTCGTCGACAGCAAGGGGCGCAAGTACGACATCCCCGTCGTCGTCGGCGCGCTCGCCGCGAACCGCGAGATCTATCGCATCGGGATCGGTTGCGAACTCGACCAGATCAGCGAGACCTGGAACCGGGCCGCGGCCACACCGATCCCGCCGAGGATCGTCGAAGACGCCCCGTGTCACGAGATCGTGATCATCGGCGATGAACTCGACAAGCCCGGGCAGGGACTCGATGCGATTCCGGTACCGATCTCGACGCCGGGTTGGGACAACGCCCCGTATACGACGCTGTCGCAGTACATCACCAAAGACCCCGACACCGGGGTGCAGAACATGGGCAACTACCGCGGCCAAGTGAAAGGGCAGCGGCGCCTCGGCATGAACCCGTCGCTCGAACTGCGTCCGGGGATCTATCTGCACTGGGAGAAGGCGAAGGCGCGGGGTGAACGACTGCCTGCGGCTGTGGTTCTCGGCGCACCGCCGTGCGTCACCTTCACCTCGGTGCAGAAACTGCCCGAGTCGATGGACGAGTTCGATGTCGCCGGCGGGCTCGTCGGCGCGCCGGTGAACGTCGTGCGAGCGAAGACCGTCGACCTGCTGGTGCCCGCCGAAGCCGAGATCGTGATCGAAGGCTACATCGACACTGAGTGGCTCGAGCCCGAAGCCCCGTTTGGGGAGTCGCACGGTCACGTGAACCTGCAGGAGTTCAACGCGTTCATGGACGTCACCTGCATCACGCGCAGGAAGAACGCGATCCTGACTTCGATCATCTCGCAGGTCACGCCGAGCGAATCGAGTCTGATCAAGCGTGTTGCGCTCGAGCCGTTGTTCCTGCACCACCTGAAGAACGTGCTCGGCATCCAGGGCGTGAAGAAGGTGGTGATGCACGAGCCGCTGACCAACCTGCGCAAGGTCGTGGCCCTGATCATGGATGCGAAGACGCCGACGACCGAGATCTGGCGCGCGATGTACGGCGCCGCCTCGCTGCATCGCGCGGCGGGCAAGTACGTGATCGCGGTGAACGAGGACATCGACCCCGACAACGCCGACGCGCTGCTGTGGGCGATGTCGTACCGCGCGAATCCGGCGCTCGACATCGAGATCCTCAAGCACCGCGATCAGGGGCACGGTCCGCGCAGCAAACGCAACGAAGGCCAGGACGCATCGGTGTTGATCGACGCGACGTTGAAGGAGAAGTTTCCGCCGATCTCGCTGCCCAAGCGCGAGTACATGGAGAACGCGCGCAGGATCTGGGAAGAACTGGGACTGCCGGCGCTCAAGCCTCAAGCGCCATGGTTCGGTTACTCGTTGGGCGAATGGTCACCCGAGTTCGATCGAGCAGCCGAACTCGCGGTACAGGGCGACTACTTCCAGACCGGCGAGCTGATCGCGACCCAACGCCGCAACGACGTCAGGATGAATACCGAGGTCAGAGACGTCGGCTACGGCGATTCCGGCGCAACGAAGGGCAAGTCGCCCCGGGCGCGTTGACCCGAACGTGCCGCGGTCGTCGACGGCGGCAGGGCGTCAACGGCCGGCTGGCGTCAGCACGACCTTCCGACAGTCTTCCTGCTTCTTGTCGAACATCTCGTAACCCCGCGCGGCGTCGCTCAGCGGTAGATGGTGCGTGATGATCGCCTGGGGTGACAGCTTGCCGTTCATGATGTGTTCGAGCAGCAGTGGATGCCGCTGCTGCTCGAACACATCATGAACGGCAAGCTGTCACCCCAGGCGATCATCACGCACCATCTACCGCTGAGCGACGCCGCGCGGGGTTACGAGATGTTCGACAAGAAGCAGGAAGACT
>JACMMK010000242.1 GCA_014379045.1 Burkholderiales bacterium | reverse complement strand
GCTCACTAGCGCGCGCTTCATGCCGGCTCGCTCGCGTCGCGCGCGGCGTGCACCGGGCGCACGGCGCTGTCGACACGCCGTGCGGACATCGCGGAGACATCGTTGGCGCTGGTTGCAATGGACGCATCGCGCTCGTCGGCGATCAACCGCCCCGCGGCGATGCGCAACCTTCGCCCGCACCGGCGCGCGAGCTGTTCGTCATGCGTGACCAGCACGAGCGTCGTGCCCTGTTCCCGGTTCAATTCGAACATCAGCTCGATCACGTCGTTGCCGGTGACGGCATCGAGATTTCCGGTCGGCTCGTCGGCCATCAGGACGCGCGGATTGGTCACGAAGGCGCGCGCGAGCGCAACCCGCTGTTGCTCGCCACCGGAGAGTTGCTTCGGATAATGACTCACCCGCGCACCGAGGCCGACGCGTGCGAGCATCGGCAGCGCCTGAGCACGCGCATCAGGTTTGCCTGCGAGCTCGAGCGGCAGCATCACGTTCTCGAGCGCGGTCAGCGCGGGCAGCAGCTGGAACGACTGGAACACGAACCCGATCAGCCGCTGGCGCAACGCAGCGCGCCCGTCCTCGTCGAGGCGGAAGATATCCTCGCCGTCGACCTCGACCCGACCCTCGCTCGGCGTGTCGAGGCCGGCGAGCAGGCCGAGCAGCGTCGTCTTCCCCGATCCGGAGGCGCCGAGCACCGCAACCGAAGCGCCCCGCTCGATCTCGAAACTGACGTCGGCCAATATCGTGAGCGAAGTGTCGCCGGTGGTCACGCGTTTAGTAAGATCGGTGATTCGCAATACCGGAGTCGATCGCGTGTCGCTATTCATTCGCTCAGTTCTTCTGATGTCGTCGAGTTGGACGATCGGTGTGTGGTTGCTTGGCGCCGCGGTGCCGCCGGCGCGCGCTGCCGACCTGCCGGTGGTGTTGATCTACGGCGACAGCCTGTCGGCCGAATACGGGCTCGCACAGGGTACGGGGTGGGTGGCGTTGTTCGAACAGCGGCTGCGCGCGGAGAAGATCGACTATCGGGTAGTGAACGCCAGCATCAGCGGAGAGACGACACTCGGGGGAAGGAACCGGATCGCCGCCGACCTCGCGAAGCACCGCCCCGAAGTCGTGGTGATCGCGCTGGGTGGCAACGACGGACTGCGCGGCGTGGCGCTCGATACCACCCGAGCCAACCTCGAATACATGGTCAACGCGAGCCGCAAGGCCAACGCCCGACCGGTGCTGATCGGCGTACGTCTGCCGCCGAACTACGGCCGCGCGTTCAACGAACGTTTCCGCCTGAGTTTCGTCGAGGTCGCCAGGAAGACGCAGGTGCCGCTGATACCGGTCATTCTGGAAGCCTTCGACCAGAAACGCGAATACTTCCAGAGCGATGGCATCCATCCGACCGCCGCGGCGCAACCGTTGATCCTCGACACACTCTGGCCGCAGTTGCGCAATGTACTGAAAGCGCGCTGAGCACGCTTGCTGCGGCCGTTGTCCAGCGCGCGCAGCGCATTGCCTTTGCACCGCGTTTGCGCCGGCGTGCTGCCGCCTGGCTCAGGCTACGACGACGCGTCCGATGCGAGACCTCGATCCGTCGTGGGCCGGCACGGCACCGCCCGGCAGCGTCTCGAGCCGACCGACGACCGCGGTGAAGCCGAAGCCCGCAGCCTTCATCTCCTCGACCAGCGCGTCCGCCGTTTCCGGTGCACACGCCACCAGCAGCCCGCCGCTCGTCTGCGGATCGGTGAGCAGGTTGCGTTGCCAGCGCGGCATCGTCACCGGCAGCTCGACGCTGTCCTGATAGCTCTGCCAGTTGCGCTCGGAAGCACCCGTCGCCATGCCTTGTTCGGCGAACCCGAGCGCCTCGGGCAGGATCGGTACCGACGCCCAGTCGATGTGCGCGCGCAGCGCCGCACCCCGAGCGATCTCGAGGGCGTGCCCGAGGAGCCCGAACCCGGTGACGTCGGTCAACGCATGCACGCTGTCGCGCTGCGCGAGTTGGGCGCCGATCGCATTCAACTGCGTCGTGCTCGCGATCATCTGCGCGTAACCCGCTTCCGACAGCACCTGCTTCTTCAACGCCGCACTCAGGATGCCGACGCCCAGACCCTTGCCCAGCACCAGCGCGTCGCCCGCGCGCGCGCGGTCGTTGCGCTTGATGCGGTCAGGATGCACGAGCCCGAGCGCAACCAGCCCGTAGATGGGTTCGACTGAATCGATGCTGTGCCCACCGGCGATCGGGATGCCGGCCTGCGCGCAGACCGCCTCGCCGCCGGCGAGGATCCGCTGCACCGTCCTGACTCCCAGCCTGGCCACCGGCATCGCCACCAGCGCGAGTGCCATGATCGGCTGCCCGCCCATCGCGTAGACGTCCGAGATCGCATTGGTCGCGGCGATGCGCCCGAAATCGAACGGATCGTCGACGATCGGCATGAAGAAGTCGGTCGTCGCGATCAGCGCCTGATCGTCGTTGAGCCGGTAGACCGCCGCGTCGTCGCTCGACTCACGCCCGACCAGAAGATCAGGGAACGCACGTGCGAACGCCGCCGTCACCGGTGAGGCAGAAAGGATTTCGCTCAGCACCGCTGGCGTCAACTTGCACCCTCATCCGCCGCCGTGCGACAGCTCGCTGAGGCGCACCGGCGGGGCGGCGGCGTCGACCTGAGATGCGTCTTCGGACGTCCCGACCGGATCGGCGGCATCTTCTGCGCGGGGGATGCTCGAACCCGAGCCTGAGCGGAGCGAAGCCATGGGCAATCGCGCGTCCGGTCGACCCGGCGCGTGCAGTAAGTGCGTGAGGCGGCTGAGTGTACACTCAGCCGTCGGGTCAGACCGCCTTCTCCGGTGTCCACCACGCACCGTTTCGCCTCTTGAACGATCCTCTCATCAGCACCCTCGACGCGCTCGCCGATCCAGACCGATACGATGCAGTGATCGACGTGCGCTCGCCATCGGAATTCAACGAAGATCACCTGCCGCACGCGCTCAGCTGTCCGGTGCTGGACGACGAGGAGCGCGCCCGCGTCGGCACGCTGCACAAGCAGCACAGCGCGTTCGAGGCGAGGCGCGTCGGCGGTGCGCTGGCTGCGCGCAACATCGCGCGTCACGTCGAGACGGTGTTCGCCGACCATCCACGCGAATGGTCGCCGCTGATCTACTGCTGGCGCGGTGGGCAGCGCAGCCGCTCGTTCACACACGTGCTGCGCGAGATCGGCTGGCGCGCCGAGCAGCTCGAGGGCGGCTATCGCGCGTATCGGCGCCGGGTGATCGACGACCTCGCGCTGCTGCCGGCGGAGTTCTCGTTCAGGGTGATCTGCGGGCGCACCGGGTGCGGCAAGAGCCGTCTTCTGCGTGAACTGTCGACCCTCGGCGCGCAGGTGCTCGACCTCGAGGCGTTGGCGGCACACCGGGGGTCGGTGCTGGGTGATCTGCCCGACGCGCAGCAGCCGCCGCAGAAACTGTTCGAGAGCCGGGTCTGGAACGCATTGCGCCGCTTCGACCGCGCGCAGCCGGTGTTCATCGAGGCCGAGAGCAAGCGTATCGGCGTCGTGCACGTGCCCGACGCGTTGATCGCCCGCATGCGTGCCGCGCCGACGCTGCGTCTGGAGGCCTCGGTCGCGACCCGCACCCGCCTGCTGATCGACGAGTATCGACATCTGATCGACGACACGCCGAGGCTGCTCGCGCGCATCGAGTGCCTGCGCGCATTGCATTCGACTGCAACGATCGCGCACTGGCGCGCGCTGATCGACGCGCGCGACTGGGACACTTTCGTCGCGACGCTGCTCGCGCAGCACTACGACAGCGCGTACGACCGCTCGATGTTCCGCAACTATGCGGGCCATGTCGATGCGCCGGTCGTCGAACTGGCGGGAATCGAGGCGTCTGCGGTGCGCGCTGCCGCACGCGCGATGCTCGACGTGTCGTCGACGCTGGCACTCGCGGCTTGAGCGCGTGCGTGGTGCGCGCTTGCACGCGCACATGATGCTCGATCCGGCGATGACCGATCCCGAGTACGCCGAGCCCGCCAAACGTCGCCCAGGCGCGACGATTGACGGATTGATGGATTGACGCGCGCACGATGAAGCTCGCGCTCAAGGTCGACGTCGATACCTATCGCGGCACGCGTGAGGGCGTGCCGCGACTCGTGGAACTGCTGAAGCGCGAGGGTGCAGGCGCGACCTTCCTGTTCAGCCTCGGCCCCGACCACACCGGGCGCGCGATCCGCCGCGCGTTTCGGCCGGGGTTCATGCGCAAGGTGTCACGCACCTCGGTGCTCGAGCACTACGGCCTGCGTACGCTGCTCTACGGCACGCTGTTGCCCGGCCCCGATATCGGCGTGCGCTGTGCCGCACAGATGCGTGCTGTGCGCGAAGCCGGCTTCGAGTGCGGCATTCATACCTGGGACCATGTGGCGTGGCAGGATCGCCTGGGCTCGGCGAGCGCCGAGTGGACGCGCGCCGAGATGCAGCGTGCCTACGACCGCTACGAAGAAGTGTTCGGGGTGCGCGCGCGCGCGCACGGTGCTGCCGGTTGGCAGTTGAACGTGCACGCGCTGCGCAACGTCCAGCGCCTCGCGTTCGGCTACAGCTCCGACACACGCGGTGCGCATCCGTTCATTCCTACCTACAACGCCGAACTGATCGCCTGCCCGCAGGTGCCGACCACGCTGCCTACGCTCGACGAGTTGATCGGCCGCGACGGCCTCACGGCCGACTCGGTGGCCGATCACCTGCTCGACCTCACGGCGCGCGAGGCGCCCGCGACCGGCCATGTCTACACGCTGCATGCCGAGCTCGAGGGCAATAGACTCGCGCCGGCGTTCGAGCGCCTGCTCGCCGGGTGGAAAGCGCAGGGTTACGAACTGTTGTCGCTGCGCGACTATTGCGACGGACTCGAACTCGAACAGTTGCCGCACCACGAGATCGTCTTCGGCGAAGTACCGGGCCGCTCCGGGATGCTCGCGTTGCAGGGGCCCGCATTCCTCGACGCGGCCGCGGGCGCACCCGACTATCGATGGAGCCGCGACCGCGCGGTGATCACGCAGCATGCAGCGCCGCCGGCGGAACCCGCGGCGTCCCCGACTACCTCGCCCGCAACGTGACGCGTCTGGCGATCCCCGAAACCACCCCTCCGATACCTTCCATCCAAGATGACTCTCGACCGCTCCCCTGCCTCGGCTCCCCCGCTCGAACTGCCGTCGACCGATGGCTCCACGTTCAATCTCGCTCAGGAACGCGGTGCGCCGCTCGTCATCTATTTCTATCCGAAGGACAACACGCCTGGATGCACCACCGAAGCCGCGCAGTTTCGCGATCTCTACCCGGCCTTCCGGAAAGCCGGCGCGTCGATATACGGCATCTCACGGGACAGTCTTCGATCGCACGCCGCGTTCAAGGAAAAGATGGCGCTGCAGTTCGAACTGCTGTGCGATGCCGATGAAATCGCCTGCCAGGCGTGGACCGTCATCAAGATGAAAAACATGTATGGCAAACAGGTGAGGGGAATCGAACGCAGCACCTTCGTGATCGGTGCAGACGGAACGATCCTGAAGGAGTGGCGCGGGGTGAAGGTCCCCGGCCACGTCGAGGAGGTGCTGGCATTCGTGCAGACGCTCGCGTAGAGTCTTTCGGGGAAACGCCGATGCTGGAGGGTCGAACAGGGATGCGTGTTGATGCGTGACAGTGCGTGAGAATGCGCCCCCGGCGTCCGCACCCGACTCATCACCGTCGCTCGAGCGACCCCTTCCCCGCCGACACGCTACCGGCTCCGAGTCGACCCCGCGCAGGGAAAGCATGCACCGGCGGCACACCCCGGCCCGCATCGCTCCCACATCGAAATTGCCGTACCCGCGCCCCCACGGTCCTGCCGCTGGGGGCGTGGTGCTTTTGGGTTCGCCCGCGGCGGCTCGATCCGTCGCGGTACCGTCATACCTCCGAGGAGCATCGATGATCCAGCGCACCAAGCCGGCAGGTCAGGTGGTCGTCACCAAGCTGCATTCGACCAAGCTGTTCGTGCTCGACACCAACGTGTTGATGTACGACCCGACCAGTCTGTTCAGATTCGACGAACACGACGTGTTCCTGCCGATGATCACGCTCGAGGAACTCGACGACCACAAGAAGGGCATGTCCGAGGTGGCGCGCAACGCCCGCCAGACCAGCCGCTATCTCGAAGAGATCATCGCGCGCGCGCCCGATGGCGACCTCGGCGCCGGCATCTCGTTGAGCGATGCCGGCATCAAGCAGGGGACCGGCAATCTGCTGCTGCAGACCGAAGCGTTCGACGCGACGCTGCCCTCGTCGATCCCGTCGAGCGGCAAGGCCGACAACCAGATCCTCGCGGTGGTGAAGGCGCTGCAGGAGCGCAATCCGCGGCGGCAGGTGATCCTGGTCAGCAAGGACATCAACATGCGGATCAAGGCACGCGCGCTCGCGCTCGCGGCCGAAGACTACTTCAACGACAAGGTGCTCGAAGACACCGATCTGCTCTACACCGGCGTGCGCGAACTGCCCGCGGACTTCTGGGAACAGCATGGCAAGGAGATGGAGTCGTGGCAGCAGGCGGGCAGCACGTTCTATCGCGTGCGCGGGCCGCTGTGCCAGAGCTTCGCAGTCAACGAGTTCGTCTGGCTTGAGGCCGACCGGCCGTTCCACGCGATCGTCAAGGAACAGTCGGGCAAGACCGCGATCCTGCAGACGATCAAGGAGTATTCGCACCAGAAGAACAGCGTCTGGGGCATCGTCGCGCGCAACCGCGAGCAGAACTTCGCGCTGAACCTGCTGATGAATCCCGAGTGCGACTTCGTCACCCTGCTCGGCCAGGCCGGCACCGGCAAGACCCT
>JACMMK010000027.1 GCA_014379045.1 Burkholderiales bacterium | reverse complement strand
GCGCTGATCGCCGGCTGGGGGGGCGTCACCCTCGCCTATCGGAAACGCCTGATCGACGCGCCCTCGTACACGTTGAATCACGAAGAGGTGCACAAGGCGCTCGAGGAAGGCATCGTGTTCGCCGAAGGGCTGTCGCCGCTCAAGATCGATGTCGACGCGCACCAGCACGTCGAGTCACTCACGATGACGCATCAAGCCCTCGGGGACGACGGCGAGTGGTCCGAAACCGGGGAAGTCAGACTGCCGGCGCGCACCGTGCTGATCGCCGCCGGCACCAATCCGAACACGGTGCTCGCGCGCGAAGACGCGCACAACTTCGTACTCGACGGGCATTACTTCCGTGCCTGTGACGAACGGGGTGAGCCGGTCCGACCGGAACGCGCGATCTCGAAGCCGAAGCAGCCGAACGTGTTCATGTCACGACGCGACGACGGCCGCTTCATCAGTTTCTTCGGCGACCTGCACCCGTCCTATTTCGGCAACGTGGTGAAGGCCATGGGCTCGGCGAAGCAGGGCTATCCCACGGTGTCGAAGGTGCTCGCCGGCGTCGCACCGGCCACGGCCGTCGAATCATCGGCTTTCATCGAGCGCTTGAACGACGAATTGCGTGCGACCGTGCATGCGGTCAACCGACTGACGCCGACGATCGTCGAGGTCGTGGTCAAGGCCAAGCGGGCGGCGCGGCGCTTCCAGCCCGGACAGTTCTACCGGCTGCAGAACTACGAGATGAACTCGGCGCATGTCGACGGTACGCGGCTCGCGATGGAAGGCCTGGCGATGACCGGTGCCTGGGTCGATGCCGAGCGCGGCCTCGTGTCGACGATCGTGCTCGAGATGGGTGGGTCGTCCGATCTGTGCAATACCCTCGCGCCCGGCGAGCCGATCGTGCTGATGGGCCCGACCGGGCAGCCGACCGAGATCGCCGGCGACGAAACCGTGATGCTGGTCGGCGGTGGCCTGGGCAATGCCGTGCTGTTCTCGATCGGGCAGGCGTTGCGCGCCGCCGGGTCGAAGGTCCTCTACTTCGCGGGTTACAAGAAGCTGATCGATCGCTACAAGGTGTCCGAGATCGAGGCCGCCGCCGATGTCGTGATCTGGTGTTGCGACGAGGCGCCTGGATTCAAACCCACCCGCCCACAGGACCGCACGATCGTCGCCAACATCGTCGATGCGATCGCGGCGTACGCCGAAGGCAGATTGGGAGACCCTGCGATCGCGGTCGCGCAGGTCGACCGCATCGTCGCGATCGGTTCCGACCGGATGATGGCGGCCGTGGGCGCCGCACGTCACGCGGTGCTGGCGCGCCACCTCAAACCGTCGCATCACGCGCTCGGCTCGATCAACTCGCCGATGCAATGCATGATGAAGGAGATCTGCGCGCAATGCCTGCAGCCGCATCGTGATCGCGCGACCGGCAGGATCAGCTATGTGTTTTCGTGTTTCAACCAGGATCAGGCGCTCGATCAGGTCGACTTCCCGGCGTTGAACGAACGGCTGCGGCAGAACTCGGTGCAGGAGAAGCTGACCGCGCAGTGGATCGGGCGCTGCCTCGACAAGCTGCATCCGGGCCGCGTGGCGGCATAAGGGCGCGCGCCATCGCGCACGCACGCATGTCGACCGCCATAGGGTCCGACGGCGACCCGCCGGTTTCGATCGTCATCCATTCCGCCAGGCGCGAACTCGAATTGACCTGGGCCGACGGCACGGTCGGACACTACCCGGCGCACTGGCTGCGCACGCGCTGTCGGTGTGCCCAGTGCACCGCAATCGCGCGCACCGGCGCGCTGACCGCCGGGGTTTCCCAGACCGTCTCGATCATCGGCTGCGCGCCTCAGGGGCGGTACGCGCTCCAGTTGACCTTCGACGACGGCCACGATCGCGGCATCTATCCCTTCGCCTACCTGCGCGAGATCGATCCGGCGCGATCACGCGAGTAGTACCGGTAAACTCCGGCGCGCTACTGCGCCGCGGCGATCGTGTTGACCACCAGCATCGCCACCGTCATCGGCCCGACGCCGCCGGGCACCGGTGTGACGTGCGCGGCAACCTGGGCGACCGAGTCGAAATCCACATCGCCGACCAGCTTGCCCTCGGCGGTGCGATTGATGCCCACATCGAGGACGATCGCGCCCGGCTTCACCATGTCGCCGTTGACCAGGCCCGGTCGCCCGACAGCCACTACCAGCACGTCGGCGCGTCGGGTGTGACTCGCCAGGTCGACGGTCTTCGACGTGCACAGCGTGACCGTCGCATCGCGCGCGAGCAGCAGCAACGCCATCGGCTTGCCCACCGTGTTGCTGCGACCGACGACCACCGCATGCTTGCCCGTCAGCGACACGCCGATCGAATCGAGCATGCGCATCATGCCCGCCGGCGTGCACGGCGGGAACCGTGGCTGACCGCTGAACAGCGCGCCACGGTTGACTTCGTGAAAGCCGTCTACATCCTTGTGCGCAACGACCTCGGCGAGGATCGCCGCCTCGTCGAGCGTCTTCGGCAACGGCAGTTGCACGAGGATGCCGTGGATCGCGGGGTCGTCGTTCAGCCGCCGGACCTGTTCGATCACCTGCGCCTGCGAGGTGTCGGCGCCGAATTCGTGCACGATCGAGCGCACCCCGACGTCCGCACACGCCCGGACCTTGTTCCGGATGTACGCGCGCGAGGCCGGGTTGTCGCCGACCAGCACGACCGCGAGTCCCGGTACGACGCCGCGGGTGACCATCCGGGCGACCTCCGCCCCGCACTCCGCCAGTACCTGCTGGGCGAGTGCCTTGCCATCGATGCGTTGCGCGGCCATCTTCGAAGTTCTCCGTGCGCGAGGCGCGCACTGTAGAGAAAAGCGCGCGCGCGGGCAACCGCGGCTGCGCCTCGGCGTGCTCAACCGGGGCGCGTGATGGGAATCCGTGCGATGACCCGACGGCCGTGGTTCTCGAAGTACAGCGCGTCGCACAGCGATCGCACCAGCTCGAAGCCTCGGCCGGCGCGCTGATGACTGCGTACGGGGGTCGGCCGCCCGGCCCCGCCGAGCGCCTGCACATCGAAGCCGCTTCCGGAATCTTCGACAGCGATGACCAGGTGGTAGGTACCGGGCTCGGTTTCGAGGCCGAGCTCCACGGCGACGGCGGGCCCCAGGGCGACGCGCACGCTCAGCGTCCCTTCGCTCAGGTTCGCGAGACGCATCTCGCGCTGCTGCCAGAACCGCTGCCGACCCTCGTCACCCTGATGCCGAAGGCCGGGCTCCAGGCCGAGCACGCCATAGTCGAGTCCATTGCCGAGCAGCTCCGACAGCACGCAGAAGACGTCGCTGCGCGCGTGCGCAGCGATGTCCATCTGATCGAGGATACCGTTGACGAACGGCACCAGAGCGAGCCTGCGCAATTGTGCCGCCCCCAAGGTCAGTTCGACCGACCACGCGCTTTCGACATCGTCTCGCACAACCGGGACGACATCGAGCGGGGCCGCCGGTGGCTCCATTTGACAGTGCACCAGCATCACCGACGCGTCATCGTCGAGCGGCTTGCCGCCGGTGAAGCGCTGCAGCGCCGACACGACCCGCTGCAGGCGTCTTGCCGACGGGCCGAGCGCGGCTTCAAGCATCGCCGTGTCACCGAAACGCGCGCGACCGCCCGCACTCGGCGCCTCGGACAGCCCGTCCGAGACCATCATCAACTGGCACGCATCGTGATAGGCAAAACGCTGCACCGAAGCGTCGAAGTCCGCGCCTTCGACGATGCCGAGTGCCAGATGTCGCGACGGCCAGGTCTGCGCGACCGCGCCATCGGCGCCGAGTAACAGCACCGACGGGCACCCACCGTTCCAGACCTCGATCACCCGCTCGCGCATGTCGATCGATGCGACCACCGCGGCGACGAAGCGATCGCCAGGCATGAAGCTGCGGATCTTCCGGTTCATCTCGCCGACCATGCTCGATACATCGAAGCCGCGCTCGGTCATCCGGTGGAACACTTCGGTCACCGGCAGCACCGAAATCGCTGCCGCCAATCCGTGCCCGGTGGCATCGGCCAGCAAAAGATTGAGCCGGTCGTCGGGCGCACGGGCGATCGCGACCACATCGCCGCTCAGATGCTGCGCGGGGGACACCCACGCGTGCATCATCCGCTCGGTGGCCGGGTCGCGTATGTTCAGCCGCGCCAGCAGGTGACTCGCGATCCGCTTGTCTTCGGCTTCGTCTTCATGCCGCTGCAACAGCGTCTGTTGCTCATTGAGGCGCTCGAAATGCGAGCGCGTGCGCGCATACATTCGCAGACGCGCCGTGAGGTTGGCCGCGTTGAGCGGAAGTTGCAGAAAATCGTCGGCAATGCCTTCGAGCGCTTCGACATCGTGATCGGCCATCGCCTCGGGAACCAGCGCCACCGCCGTCCACGGATGCACGTCGTCCCCGCGGGCGCGCTCGGTATTGAGCGCTTTCAACAGCGCCCCGCCATCGTCGACGCCGCACAGCACGACATCGGCCTCGCCGCGCGCGGCGCTCGCATACGCGTCAGCGGCGTCGGCCGCGACGACGACCGATGCACCGACCGCCTTGACCAGCGTCGACAGATTTCGGCGAACGCCCGCGCGTGCGTCGAGAACGATCACGTTGAGCGCGATACAGTACGGAGTCGCCTCGACACGGCGTGCAAGGACGGCAGACTCGTTCTTCATGGGCTTAGGCGAGGTTCAAGGACTTCGCGCTCGATCAGGTTGATTGTGCGGCCCTGAACGAGCGACTACTGGATCGTGAACAGCTTCTTGAAATTGGCGATCTCGAGAATCTGCAACACGACCCCCCGGCAATTAGTGAGGATCACGGTCTTGTGCGCGACGCTTGCCTGATCGCGCAGCAACAACAGCATGCCGAGTGCCGCGCTGTCGAGATACTCGACATCGCGCAGATCGATCTCGATCGCGGATACGTCCATGGCGGTGATCTGACCCTCGTACGCCGTCTTGAACTGACGGTGAGCATAAAAGTCGAAACGGCCCGACAAGGTGATGCGCGCGCGCTCGTTGATGACACTTACCTGCGTCTGCATTTTCCTGAACTCCCGTAACGATTGACTATCTAGACACGGTTTTGGCGGCCGCCGCGCGCGGCGACCTGTTGAATCAGTGCTCGGGCGATCGCCCCGAGCGGCAACACGTCGTCGACCCCGCCCGACTGGATCGCTTCCTTGGGCATGCCGAAGACGACGCAGCTGTCCTCGTCCTGTGCGATGTTCCAGGCACCGGCGTCGTGCATCTCGCGCATGCCGAGCGCGCCATCTTTTCCCATGCCGGTGAGGATCACGCCGATCGCATTGCGACCCGCCTGGTTTGCGGCCGAACGGAACAGCACGTCGACCGAAGGCCGATGACGATTGACCGGAGGCCCGTCGGACAGCTCGGCGACGTAGTTCGCACCGCTGCGCCGTACCAGCAAGTGTGAATGTCCGGGGGCAATGTAGGCATGGCCCGGCAGCACACGTTCGCCGTGCTCGGCCTCCTTGACCGTCATCCGGCAGAGCGCATCGAGGCGACTCGCAAACGAACGGGTGAACGCTTCGGGCATATGCTGGGTCACGAGGATGCCCGGCATGTCGGCGGGCAGCGCTTCGAGCACCGCCCGAATCGCCTCGGTGCCGCCGGTCGAGGCCCCGATGATGATCAGCTTCTCGGTCGACACCCCGGAGGCAGGACGTGACGGCAATACCGCGTCCGGACCGCGCGCCACCTCGACCAGCGGCACGGTCCGTCGGCGCACACGGGCCACGGACGCGGTGCGGATCTTCTCGACGATCTCGGCTGCATACGCCTGCATGCCGTTGGCGATGTCGACGCGCGGCTTCGCCACGAAGTCGATCGCACCCAGTTCGAGCGCGCGCAACGTCGTCTCCGATCCGCGCTCTGTCAGCGTGGACACCATCACCACCGGCGTCGGCTTCAAACGCATCAGCTTCTCGAGGAAGACGAGGCCGTCCATCTTCGGCATCTCGACATCGAGCGTGATCACATCCGGGTTGAGCGCGCGGATCTGTTCGCGCGCGATCAGCGGATCGGACGCCTGGGCTACGACCTCCATGTCCGGCTGGTCGTCGATGATCTCGGTGAGGATGCGCCGTATGAGAGCCGAATCGTCGACGACGACCACCCGTATGCGCTTGCGCGCGGGCACCTGCACGGCACGATCGGACGAGGCGCTCATCTAGAACAGCTCCACCACGCCTGCCGCTGGCTGCTGGACGAGGCGTTGTCGGTACTCTCGCTCGCGGTCGACGACGACTCGGGTCTGCGCGGTCTTCAGCTTCTTCACCATCACCCGTCCCGTGCGCGGAAAGTAATAGAGCTTGCGTGGGTAGATGTCTTCGAGGTCTTCCGCGAGGATCGGGATGCCCTCGGTCTTCAGGAAGGCGCGCGCGAACGCCGCATTGCGCGGGCCTACGTTGGCGACGGTCAGCCCTTCGAGGACATTGCCGCCACCGAACAACTTGGCTTCCAGATGCGTGCGCCGCGCTCCCTGCTTCATGATGGCGTTGATCAGTACCTCCATCGCGTAAGCGCCGTAGCGGGCCGACTCGTTGAGCACACCGTCGGCGTGGTTTCCGTCGGGAAGCATGAAGTGGTTCATGCCGCCTACACGCGTTTGCGGATCGCGGATGCAGGCGGACACGCACGACCCCAGCACGGTCACCAGCACCATGTCGCGGTCGGTAACGAAGTACTCGCCAGGCAGCAGCTTCGCCGCCTCTGTCTCGAAGGTCCGATCGAAGTACAGATTCTCGGCGATGCCCTGTTGCGCGGTTTCGCTCATCGCGCGGCAACCGGCGCGCGTGCAAGCTGGTAGACGGTCTTGCCACGCAGTCGAAACAGATCCACCGCGTGATGAAAGTTTTCCGAATGACCGGCGAACAACAGCCCGTCGGGATGCAGCAGCGGCGCGAAGCGCTGCAGAATCCGGTACTGCGTCTGCTTGTCGAAGTAGATCATCACGTTGCGGCAGAAGATCGCGTCGAACGGACCGCTGACCGGATATTTGGCGTCTAGCAGATTGATCTGCTGGAATCGGATGAGCGCCGACAGCTCCGGACGCATGCGCACCAGGCCTTCCTTCGTGCCCGAGCCACGATGGACGAAGCGACGCGTCCGCTCGGTCGACAGTCGCTCGACGCGGTCGATACCGTAGATCCCCGCCTGGGCCGTGGCGAGTACCGAGGTGTCGACATCGCTCGCGAGAATGCGCACGCGCGGAGTCATCGACCCGCACGCCTCGATCGCGGTCATCGCCATCGAGTACGGTTCTTCCCCGGTCGACGCGGCAGCGCACCACAGCTTCACCTCGCGCTGAACCTGCACGCGCCGGATCAGTTGCGCAAGGTCGTCGAAGTGGTGAGCCTCGCGGAAGAACGAGGTGAGGTTGGTGGTGAGCGCATTGGTGAACGCCTCCCACTCCGTGCCCTGGCGATTGTCGAGCAGACCGAGATAGTCGCCGAAGCGCACCAGGCCGTTCGCGCGCAGCCGACGGGCAAGGCGGCTGTAGACCATCTCCATCTTGCCGTCGTTCAACTGGATACCGGCGTGGTCGTAGATCAGCTGCCGGATCTTCGCGAAGTTCTCGCGCGTGAACTCGAACTCCTTGTCCCCGCGACGCTCTGCCGGAGCGTCCGCCTGCGCGCGTGCTGCGCTCAACATGATGATGGACGGACACGATGCGCTTTCACGGAGTTCGAACAGGCAGCCGGATCAGTGCAGTTCGACGGCATCATCGACCAGCGCCATGTCGGTGCTGGTCATCAGCCGTTCGATGTCGACGAGGATCAGCATCCGCTCTCCCGACGTGCCCAGGCCGATGATGTACTCGACATCGAGTGCGGCGCCGAACTCGGGTGCCGGACGGATCTGACTCGCCTCGAGGTTGATGACATCGGAGACGCCGTCGACCACGGCGCCTACGACGCGATCGGCGATGTTCAGGATGATCACCACGGTGAACGAATCGTAGGTGACCGCCCCGAGATTGAACTTGATGCGCAGGTCGACGATCGGGACGATCACCCCGCGCAGGTTGATCACCCCTTTGATGAACGGCGGCGCGTTGGCGATCGCAGTGACCGCGTCATAGCCGCGGATCTCCTGCACCTTGAGGATCTCGACGCCATACTCCTCGGCGCCGAGCTTGAACGTGAGGAACTCCTGATTGTCGCGCACGGTGTTCGTCGGGCTCGGCGCAGCCGAGGGGTTGGCAGGCGTCTGGACTGATTCGTTCATCGATCGGTCTCCGTCAGGGCTGTTGATTTCAGAACTCTTGCCACTCGTCGCTGCCGTTGGCTGCGCGTGCGGGCCGCGCCGTCGACGTGGCGGCGCGCGCTGCCGCTTTTCCGGCCTTCGGCTTCGACGCATTCGCCGTCGGTGCCG
>JACMMK010000241.1 GCA_014379045.1 Burkholderiales bacterium | reverse complement strand
TGACCGACGCGAACGTCGTGCTCGGTCGCCTCAGCCCCGAGTCGCTGCTAGGCGGGCGGATGCAGATGCATCCCGAACTCGCGCGCGCGGCGGTCGAGGGCCTTGCGCGCAAGCTCGGCGTCGATCCGGTGCAGGCCGCCGCAGGGGTGATCGAGATCGTCAACGTCAACATGATGGGTGCGGTGCGCGTGATCTCGATCGAGCAGGGTGAAGATCCACGCGGGTTTGCACTGGTCGCCTTCGGCGGTGCGGGTCCCCTGCATGCCGTCGAAGTGGCCGCGGCGATGGGGATGCGCCATGTCCTGGTGCCGGCGCGGCCCGGGCTGCTGTCGGCCGAAGGATTGCTGCAGGCCGACCAGCGCGGCGACTTCAGCCTTACCCGACTGGTGGTGATCGCGCCGCCTCAACTTCCGGCGATCGAGGCGGGCTTCGCCGAACTGCGGCGCCGTGGCGAGCTCTGGCTCGCCGAGGAGCGCGCCGCGAGCGACACGGCCGTGCCGGAGTGGAGCGTCGACCTACGCTATGTCGGACAGAGCTTCGAACTCGTGTTGCCCCTTGCGCAGGGGTGGCTCGATGCAACCGCGCTCGACGGTCTGATCGATGCGTTTCACGACCGCCACCGCGAGTACTACGGCTACGACATTCGCGACCAGGCCGTCGAACTGGTCAACCTGCGCCTCGCGCTGACGGTGCCCAGGCTGCGCCCGGCGTTCGCGCCGGCACAGCATTCGTCCGCGGGCGAGCCGGGCAGCCGCGAGGCCTGGTTCCCGGCGACCGGCTATGTGCGCTGTCCGGTCTACGAACGGACCGAACTCTCACCCGGCATGCAATTCGACGGTCCGGCGATCGTCGAACAGATGGATGCAACGACCGTCGTGCCGCCTGCGTCGAGCGTGCGCATCGACGAGTCCGGCAATCTGCACATCACGCTCGCGCACTGACGCGATGAAAGACAATCCCATGTCCTCCGCCACCGGCCGCGCTGCTGATATCGCAACGAACCGCATACCCGACCCCGCCACCGCACGCTCGCTCGGATCCGCACCCGTGCGCGAACTCGATCCCGCCGCGGACCCTGTACCCGATCCGATCCGCGCTGAGGTGATGGCGCGCTACCTGCTGGCTGCCGCCGAGGAGATGGGGGCGACGTTGATGCGCACCTCGTTCTCGCCGAACATCAAGGAGCGGGCCGACTGCTCGACGGCGATCTTCGATGCACACGGACAGGTGATCGCGCTCGCGCAGCGGGTCCCGATCCATCTCGGCTCGATGGTCGGCGCCGTCGACGAGATCATCAAGCGCTACGGGCGCGACGGCATCGTGCCGGGCGACATGTTCATGGCGAACGATCCGTACAACGGCGGCGGCTCGCACCTGCCGGACATCAACGTGATCTCGCCGGTGTTCATCGACGGCGCGATCGTCGCCTACGTCGCGAACATCGCGCACCACGCCGATGTCGGGGGGATGGTGCCGGGCAGCGAGGCGGCGGTGTGCAACTCGATCTTCCAGGAAGGGCTGCGCCTGCCGCCGGTGCGCATCATGCGCGGCGGCGAGATCAACCGCGACGTGCTCGATATCGTGCTGCTCAACTCGCGCACACCCGATGAACGGATCGGCGATCTGCGTGCGCAGTTCGCCGCGAATCTCGTCGGTACGCGCGCGGTCGAGGCGCTGATCGCCCGCCATGGCGCGGAAGAGACTGCGCGCACGATCGCCGGCTATCTCGATTTCACCGAGCGTCGCTTCGCCACGGCGATCTCGCGCCTGCCCGCGGGCGTCTATCACGCCGAAGATTTTCTCGACGGCAATGCCGACGGCGAGCGCGCGCGCATCTGCCTCGCGATGACGGTCAGCGGCGGGCGCTTGCATTTCGATTTCGCCGGCTCGGCGCCGCAGCTCGAGTCGGCGCGCAACATTCCCGAACGTGCGCTGCTCGCGACGATCTACACCGTCGCGAAGTGTCTGCTCGATCCCGACGTACCTGCGAATGCCGGCTACTACCGCACGATCACCACCGATGCGCCGGCGGCGAGCGTCGTCGGTCCGCGCGCGCCGGCGGCGGTCGGCTGTCGGTCGATCTCGTGCGGCGTGCTCGGCGACGTGGTGGCCAAGGCGTT
>JACMMK010000026.1 GCA_014379045.1 Burkholderiales bacterium | reverse complement strand
GCTGTCGCGCGAGAAGGTGAACGTCACCGCGACACAGACCGCGTCGAAGGCGGACACCGCGCAGATGCGCTTCACCATCGAAGTGCTCGATGTCGCACAGGTGAAGCGGCTGCTGACGATGGTCGTGATGTGAAGGATGTGATCAGGGTCCGGCGGCGGTGAGGGCCGGGTCGTTTACCGTGTGCGGATCCGGAATCGGTGGGTGCAGCCAGTCAGCAGGAGAGAGCCGGCAAGGAACAGGAATGCCGAAGCGGGCAGCGGCACCACCTGGACGTCAGGGGACAAGACGAACCCCTGGCTGCGTCCGTTGAACTGCCCGTTGCCGACGATCTGGCCGGCATCGTTGATGCCCACGGCGTCATAAAGGAGCCAGCCGTCGGGAACGCCGGGCAGGGCGTTCAGGTCCACTTCGCCGAGCACTGGGTCCCAAAGCATTGCCCGGGATGCACTTTCGCCGACTCTTAAATAGTCTTGCCTCTGCGTCCCTACCGCGGCACCCAGCGCGTTGATCGCGAGCGCCTCTGAAGTTGCGTTGCCGGGCCGAGTGTCTAGCAGGCGCGGATTGCCGTTCCTGTCCCAGATCACAGCGCGCTGTGGAGGGGCGAAGCTCGGAAAAACAAAGACTGGACCTACCTGACCACCGCTCGCGCCTACAACCTCGCCGAGGTCGTTGACCGCATGGGCGATGCCGGACCGGCGCGTGTACGGCTGCAGGTTTAATGATTCCTCAAAGCCGCCGCCCGTGGCGGGCGGAAAGGTGATCGAAGGCACGAGAAGGTATCTGGTCGGCTCGGCCAGCGCGGCGTGTTGACCCGACTGATCCCAGAGGACCGCGACGCGTTCATTCGCAAACGAGGCGCCGATTGGCGTCCCGTCAAGCGATGCCGACCCGACTGCAAAGCGGCCGTTCGGACTGAGTCCATTGACCGTCGTGGAAAAACTTCCTACCACTGACCCTAAGTTGCGGCGGCCGCCGGCCGGATCCCAGATGTACGGTCCGGCGGGCGCGTTACCTACGATAGTCTCGCCTGCGCCGATTCCCACCGGAGATCCTACGGCAGAAGCGCCGGTCCCGAAGACGGTCTCCAGCGTTCGAGGACCGCTGGAAGCGGTCCACAACACGGGATCTGATGTCGTGAAGCTGCCGGCTGCGTTCACGGCCGTCGCGTATCCGCGGCGCGGACCCCCTATCGAGCCCTGGGAGCTATACGGGTACAGGCCGCTGACGACGTCCGGGCCACTCGAATACGTTCCGGCGCTCCATCTGACGGCACCTGCAGACGTGTCGTTGCTCAGATCAAGTGAACCGGACCTGCTGGCCCCGACGACCTGACCGGACGCATTGATCGAGGTGGCGAAGGTTGAAACGTCCCCGTCGGCAGGAGCAAGCCAGCTGAACGTCCATGCATGGGTCAGGTTCGGTGTCGCGAGGGCGGCGACGATCAGCACCGGCGCGGCGCGACGACACAGATTCGTTGCGAATCTGGCGCCACACGGTCCCCCGGTGACTGTCTCTGTCAACGCAACGTACATGAGATGCGCCGCTTTCCCGAATCATGGAAATTCCAGGGTGCCATACTTGAGGTTGCGCCTTGATGACCGCGGGCCGCGAAAGCATCGCCGGGCCACTCAAGGGACGAGAGCGCGAAGTAAAAGGTCCAGGCTCATTTACTTTATTAAATGACCCGGGCCCATTTAAGTTGAGATTCGGCTCGCGCCGGAGCGGCGCGAATGACACGACGCGAGCCATTCGAGCACGGTTGCTTTCCAAAGAGTCGGCGCGGGTCGGTGGGTGCGGGTCTACGGCGGAGGGAAGATCGACGCTAACGTCAGATTGCGTATCATGCGTTTCCGGATCAGCCGGATCGACTTGACCGTGACCGGCGGCATAGACGGCGCGACTGCATCGATGGAGGAGGCGCGTATGACGCACCGCGCAGTGTTGCAGCCTCTCCACGGATACCAGATATCTGCGGCGGAACGCCGCCGTATCTTGATTGCCGTCCGCGTGTCCGGCTTCGTGCTGCTGGTCGCGACCGGCGCCGCCGCTCAGGAGTACCCCGCCAAGCCGATCCGCGTCATCGTTCCCTACGCCCCGGGGGGCGGCCTCGATGTCGTGGGTCGTCCGGTCGCGCAGAGACTGTCCGAGGCCTTCGGTCAACCGGTCTTCATCGACAACCGTCCGGGCGCCGGCACGACGATCGGTACGAGCGCTGTGGCCAAGGCCGCACCCGACGGGTACACGTTGCTGCTGACGCTGTCGGCGCTCGCGATCGGTCCTAGCCTGTATCCGAACCTGCCGTACGACCCGATCAAGGACTTCGCGCCAGTGATCTGGATCGGCACGTCCTCGTACATCCTCTCGGTGCACCCATCGGTCCCGACCGGCTCGGTGCGACAGCTGATCGCTTTGTCTCGGACCTCGCCAGGCAAGTTGAACTATTCGTCACCGGGGCTCGGCACCGATCCGCACATGGCAGCCGAGTTGTTCCAGAACCTGGCCGAGGTCAGGTGGACACATATCCCGTACAACGGCGGGGGCCCGGCCGCGACCGCCGTGATGGGCGGCCAGGTCGATCTGACCTTCCTGCCCACCTCGGTCGGCACGCCTTTCGTGAAGGCGGGCAAGTTGAAGGGCCTCGCACTCAGTACCGCCAGGCGTTCGACCCTGCTGCCTGCGTTGCCGACGATCGCTGAATCGGGCGTGCCCGGTTACGCGGCCGAAGCGTGGTCCGGGATCCTGGCGCCAGCCGGCACGCCGAGAGACATCGTTGCGAAACTCAACGGGGCGATTGCGAAGATCGTGCAGACGCCGGAGTACCGTGCCTTGCTCGAGGAGCGTCTGATCGAACCGGTCGGCAGCAGCATCGATCAGTTCGCGGCGCGCCTGCGGGACGACGTTGCAAAATGGCGCAAGCTCGCCAGGGACGGCGGCATCAAGGTCGAGTGAGTCGTGAGTTGCGACTTTCGTCACCCCGGCGCCCAACGCCTCGATGACACCACCGGCACCTGTCAGGCGGCATGCTCCAGCGCGAGGTGACCGCGTGGATGACCCGGCATGGCCACGACCGTCCGCGAGGGCGTCGACCCTTTGATCACCACACGGTGGAGCATGCGGCGCGCGGCCCGATCAAAGGGTTCGCGCCGATGCATCGCACACCGGTTGTCCCACATCAGCAGGTCACCGGGCTGCCAGCGGTGGAACCACGCGAGTTCAGGACGGGTCGCGTGCGCCCAGAGTTCGTCGAGCAGTCGTTCCGATTGATCGATCTCCAGCCCGACGAGGTACGACCTCGCGCGCCTGCCGAGGAACAGGCAGTTGCGTCCGGTTTCCGGATGGGTCCGCACCAGCGGATGTACGGCCCCCGGGCTGAGCCGCAGGTCTTCCGGCGCGTCTTTGAACTGCTTCCTCACGTAGCCGGCGGCGTCGATCGTCGCGTCGTGCTTCAGCATCAGCGCATCGGCGCGCTCGCGCAACCCCAGCGGTAGCGTGTCGTAGGCGAGGTACATGTTGTTGAATCCGGTGTTGCCGCCGGAGTCGGGTACCTCGATCGCATGCAGGATGGTCTGATTCGGCGGTGATTCGAAGCTAGACATGTCGCTGTGCCAGACGAGTTCTCCGTCTCCCAAACCTCCCTGCGCCACACCGTTCTCGACGATGTTCGACACGATCGTCACTTCAGGCACCCGCTCGTCGCGCGGCTGCTGGGCGACCCGACCCTCGTTGGCGAGCGGGCTGGGCAGTGGATTCGAGTACTGGAACTCGCCGAACTGGCGGCCGAACGCGACGAGCTCGGCGTCGGACAGTTTCTGCCGACGCACCAGGATCACCAGGTGATCGAGCCACGCCTGTCGGACTTCGGCCACTGCAGTCGCGCCGAGCGCGCGCAGGTCGTCGCAGCACACCTCGGCGCCGAGTGCGGCGCTCATCGGGATCACGTCCATCGCTCTGCTCCTCCGCCAGAAACAGTCTCGGGTCAGCGCTCGACCGGCACACCCACGAGGTTACCCCACTCCGTCCACGACCCATCGTACACCCGCACCCTGGAGCGACCGGCAAGCTCGGTCAACGCGAAGTACAGGACGGTCGCGCGGTGGCTCATTCGACAATACGTGATGATGTCGTGATTCTCAGTCGCGCCAACGGCATCGAGTGCCGCCCGAATCTGCGCGGCCGGCTTGAAACTCTTGTCGGCGTTGAGCAACGCTTCGAACATCAGGTGACGGGCGCCGGGGATGCGGCCGTAACGTAGCGCGCCGGTGTCGGGATTGCCGGGCGCGCCGACCCGGTGTCCGTTGAACTCCTCGGGGGAACGGCCATCGAGAATGACCTGATTTACATCCCCCAGCGCGGCCAGCACTGCGTCGCGGCCGATCCTCATCGATTCGTTGCGTTCTACGAGGGGATAGGCAACCGCTTGCATCGGCACAGGCGTGTCGGTGCTGAGCGCGCGACCTTCCGCGGCCCAACGATGTCGACCGCCGTCGAGTACCTTCACGTCCGTGTGACCGCAGTAGCGGAACGTCCACCAGGCATAGATGCCGAACTGCACCGGCTCGCCGTAGAAGACTACCGTCGTGTGCCGTGAGATGCCGGCGTCGCCCAAGCGCGTCGCGAACACGTCGGGCGAGGGAAAGTCACGCGCGTGGGTATCCCAGAGCATGTGCTTCCATTCCCAGCATGTCGCGCCCGGCACATGTCCTGCCGCGTACGATTGCATCTGCTCCTGGCCCAACCCCGCAATCTCGATCAGGCGTACGCACGGGTCGCGCAATCGAGATTCGACCCACGCGGGGGAAACCAGCGCTGGCGAGGCCCGCTCTGTCATCATCTTTTTTTCCCCTCGGACAGTCGTTGGCCACATCTTAAGCCGGCGAGCCGCGCCTGGCAGTCGATCTTGTCTGCGATGTCGAAGGTGCCACAGTCGGCCACCAGCAGCCGCGGATGCGCCGCCGAGGCAAGCCCGGCCGGAAACTACCTCGCGCAGGACATCGGCGCCGGGCAGGACGGTGAGCACTTCGTCGACGTCATCGGCAACGTCCGCAGCGCAGGCGAAGCCAGAGCCACCTGCGGCGACGAAGGCCTGCGTGCGCGCGGGACCGATGTCGTGGCCGATCACCGCCCTTCAGCGCGCGAGCAGATTGGCCATTGCCGCGCCCATGCCCAGAACGACGATGCCGATCCGCGGCGAGCGTGCGGCAGCGCCTTGCACGGTCACCCGCTCCCCCAGGTCTACCGTCGCGCGGCGTGTTCACGCGCGGTCCAGAATTTCATGCGTGGCATCGACCGCGCTTTCGAGCGCGGCGACATCCGCCGCCGACCACTCACGCACTGAGACGTTGTAATGCACGGATATCCATCCCGCCAGCGCGTCGTCGCGGACGATTGGCGCGAGCATCATCGCGCGGGTTCCGTGAACATGCATCAGTTCCTTCGGCGGCTGGACTTCCGCAGTCGAGCAATCGTTTTGCACGAGGATGCGCCGCTCGCGCTCGAGCCACGACACGGTCTGCGTCTTGCGCTGATCTATGGAGCCCGTCACCGCCATCGAGCTGACGCCCGGCGCGCGTGCCTCGGCGACGACGGCATTCACCCGGAAGCCGTGCGCCGGCACGTCGAGACGGATCGTCGTGCGGCTCGCGCCAACGTTTGCCAACAGGTCAGAGACAAGGGATTGGAACGCGTCGATGACAGATTGCGTGGTGGACACAGCGGTTCTCCGGATCGATGGATTAAACAGGGAACACTGACTCAGGAAAGCAGTGGAGTCAAAGAAACGCGCCGAGCCGCGAGGCGCGCACGAGGCACGTGGACCGCGAACGTACAGCACCTCGGGAGACAGATTCGATGTCCTCGAGCGTGCCCGGCGCGCCGCGCTGTCACTCCACGCGGATACCGGCCGCCTTGATGATCTTCGCCCACTGGGCGATCTCTGCGGCGAGACTCTGCCCGAGCTCGTCCGGCGTACTGCTGCCGGCGACGACCGCCTGCGCGGCAAGCCGCTCGCGCACCTCCGCATTCTCGACCGCCTTCCTCACCGCCGAGTTCAAGGTCGCGATCACCTCTTTCGGCGTCGCCGACGGTACGTACAGGCCGAACGTCGGTGTCACTTCGAACCCGGGATATCCCGATTCGGCGATCGTCGGCACGTCGGGCAAGGTCGGCAGTCGCTGCGGGCTGGTGACCGCGAGCGCGCGCAACCGCCCGGAGGTCACTTGGCCGAGACCTGCGGTGACCGACATGAAACCGATCTCCGATTCACCGCCGGCCACTGCCGCGACCGCCGGCGGTCCCCCCTTGTAGGCGATGTGGGTGAGCACCAGGCCGGCGCGGCTTCGGAACAACTCGCCGGACAGGTGCTGCCCCGAGCCGATTCCACCCGACGCATAGTTCAGCGCGCCGGGTTTCACCCGGGCGAGCGCGACGAGTTCCTTGATCGACTTAACCGGCAGTGACGGGTGCGCCGCGAGGAGATACGCGCCGGACCCCACGCGCGACACCGGGGCAAAGTCGCGCAGCGCATCGTAGTTCAGGTTCGGATACAAGGTGCGGCTGGGCGCCAGCACCACGCTGACCCCGATGAACATCGTATAGCCGTCGGCTGCGGCCTTCGATGCGATCTCGGCGCCGATGTTGCCCCCGGCGCCGGGACGATTCTCGACGAGCACCGGTTGCCCGAGGGCTTCGGACAACTTCGGGCTCACGATACGTGCGATCACGTCGCCGGCGCCGCCGGCGGGGAAGGCGTCGATGATGCGCACCGGCCGGGAAGGAAAGCCCTGGGCGTGCAGCGACGTCGCGACACCGAGCAGCACGGCGACGAGTGCGATTACAGGTAGCGGGTGAACCATGCGGCGGTCTCCTGGTGGACGATGTCGCTCACCGCTGGGTTGCGGAATTCGTACGTGTCGTAGTGGCCGGCGCCCGGCAGGCGCACGAGTCGCCTCGGCTCACCGCACCGCTCGAAGCATGCAAGCTGTTCCTCAGGTGGCACGAGCGCATCGCGTTCGGCGCAGAGCATCAGCACGGGACGCGGGGCGATCCGGTCGACCACCCACTCGGGTCGGTAGCGCATGCACGCTTCCGCACTTTCGAGGTCGATGTCCTCCGGCGGCAGCGCGGCTCCGGATGGGGCTTGCGCGGCGCGCTGGCGCAGCGCATCGGGGTCGCGCAGCATGATGTCGCCCCGCTGGACGATCGTGGGTTCGCCGCTGCGTACGCGTCGGCGCGCATCGTCGAATACGCGCTCGTGAAAGTCGAGCCATTCCCAAGGCCGGCGCAACAGTCGAAGCCACCGCTCGCCATGAGTCACCGCGGCACTCGCGACCAGGCACTTCACGCGTTCATCGTGCGCCGCCACCCAGATACCGTGCGCGGCGCCGAAGCTGGTGCCGAACACCCCCAGTCGCTGCGGATCGATGCCCGGCTCGGTCTGCATCCACGACAGCGCATCGAAAGCGTCCTGCGCCTGCTCGAGCGGTCGGTGCCGGCCGCGTTCGCCCTCGCTGTTGCCGAAACCGCGATAGTCGAAGGTGAACACGAACCACCCGTCGGCGCACAGCCGGCGCATCAGGTGGATGCAGTCGAAATGCGGGTTGCCGCCATAGCCCGACAACATCAGGATGCCCGGGCGCGGCGCGTCTCCGGCATGCCAATCCTCGGGCGTGTGCAGGTATCCGGCAATGCGCAAACGATCGCTGTAGAACGCCACTTCGGATTCGGCCATCGGCAAGTCCCGCAGGGCGGTGCTTCCATCGAAGATGCTACTGTACCGTGCATTCGTGATGTCGCCAGCAAGGATCCCTGCTATGCCCGCTGAGCCCAGCATGGCGAGCCCTGAAGACCTCGAGGCCGCTAATCGCCTCACCCATCGCGAGATTCTCGCCAGTCTCGACGAGAAGGTTAGGCCGGCCCACACCGCGCTGCTGGTCATCGACATGCAGAACGACTTCTGCGCCGACGGCGGATTGGTGTCCAAAGACGGTCGCGACATCTCCGAGGCGCAGGCAATGGCGCGGCGGTTGCCGCGTCTGATCGATACCGCGCGCGCAGCCGGCGTGCTCGCTGTGTTCGTACGTTGCGAGTACAGCTCGGAGGGAAATGCCTTTCTATCCGACGTGTGGCTGGAGCAGGCTGTGCGCGAGCGCAAGGGAGGGTTCACCCGCATCCCGGTGTGTGCCAGAGAATCGTGGGAAGGCGATTGGTATGCCGACATCCGTCCCGCGCAAGGCGATCTAATTGTGGTCAAGCATCGCTACGATGCGTTCCAGGGCACCAACCTCGATCTGCTGCTGCGCTCGCATGGTATCCGCACGCTGGTGCTGACCGGGGTGGTTACCAATGTCTGTGTCGAAACGACTGCGCGCGCGGGCTTCGTGCGCGACTACTACATTGCGGTGGTGGAGGACGGCTGCGCCGCGTACCTGCCGGAAGACCATATGCAGACACTGCGCAATGTCAGGCGCTTCTTCGGAATCGTGCCGACGATCGACCAGTTGTGCGCGCTGTGGGCACCGACGCAGCGCGCAATGGGAGGGCGAGATGGAAAAGCGTGAAGTGCGCGATGGCATGCGTATCGTGTGGGACGCCCCCATTCCCATGGACGATGGCATCGTGCTGCGCGCCGACGTGTTCCTGCCGATCGCCGAGGGGCGCTATCCGGTGATCATGTCCTACGGCCCGTACGGCAAAGGCCTCGCGTTCCAGGACGGCAACAAGGCGGCGTGGGAGCGCCTGATCGCCGCATATCCGGACGTGGCCGAGGGGTCGTCGAATGTCTATCAGACCTGGGAGCTGGTCGACCCGGAGAAGTGGGTCCCCGACGGGTATGCCATCGTGCGCGTCGATGGACGCGGTACCGGTCGCTCTCCGGGATTCATCGATCCGTGGTCGGTGCGCGAAACGCGCGACTTCCACGATTGCATCGAATGGGCCGGCACCGAGCCCTGGAGCAGTGGCAAGGTCGGGCTGAACGGCATCTCCTACTACGCTATGAATGCCTGGCAGGTCGCCTGCCTGCAGCCTCCACACCTCGCGGCGATGTGCACGTGGGAGGGGTCGTCCGACTACTACCGCGAGGCGACCCGGCACGGCGGCATCTTCTCGCGCTTTCTCACGAACTGGTTTCCGCGCGCGATCCACCGATCGCAGCACGGTCTGGGCGAGCGCGGCTTCCGAAGCCGGGTCACCGGCGAACTCGTGTGCGGCCCTGAGACTTTCGGCGACGATGAGCTCGCGCGAAACCGTATCGATTTCGAGCGGTGGATCCTCGAACATCCGCTGGATGACGAGGCTCATCGGGTGCGTACTCCGCGGCTCGACCGGATCGAAGTGCCGTTCCTCACCGCCGTGAACTGGGGCGGACAGGGGCTGCATACGCGTGGCAACTTCGAGGCGTTCGCGGGCGCACGGTCGAAACAGAAATGGCTCGAAGCGCATGGCGGCGCGCATTGGGAGAGCTTCTACACCCGGCGTGGCGAGCAGTTGCAGAAACGCTTCTTCGGTCACTTCCTAAAAGGCGAAGACACGGGTTGGGCGGCTCAGCCGCCAGTGCAGTTGCAGGTGCGCCATGTCGATCGCTTCGTCGAGCGCGCCGAGAAGGAATGGCCGCTTGCGCGCACGCAGTGGACGAAGTTCTTCCTCGACCCGGCAACGATGAGCCTAGGCACGATGGCGTCCGACCCGCGCGCGTCGCTGGTCTATGAGACGCAGAGCGACGGACTGTTGTTCAGAACGCCGCCTTTGCCCGAGCCGATGGAGATCACCGGGCCGGTGGCGGCAAGACTCACGCTCAGTTCCGATACGGAAGACGCCGATGTATTCCTGGTTCTTCGCGTGTTCGCGCCCGACGGCACCGAAGTCTCGTTCCAGGGGTCCAACGATCCGCGTACGCCGGTGGGGCTCGGCTGGCTGCGCGCGTCGCAGCGCAAGCTCGATCCGACGCGCTCGCTGCCATATCGTCCGTGGCATACCCATGACGAGGTCGAGCCGCTGCAGCCGGGGGTTGCGGTCGACCTGGATGTCGAGATCTGGCCGACCTGCATCGTCGTGCCCCAGGGCTTCCGGATCGGGCTGGCGGTGCGCGGCAAGGACTACGCGTATCCCGGACCGCCTCTCAGCATCCCGGGGGTCCACTACACGCTGACCGGCGTGGGGCCCTTCCTTCACGACCATCCTGAAGACCGACCGATCGCGGTGTTCGGTGGCCGCAACACATTGCATTTCGAACCGGGTCGGCAGCCGTATGTCTTGCTACCGGTGATCGCTGAATAAGAACCGCCGGAGGAGCGCTGCATGAGAAGCCTGTCGATCCGATCGCTGCTGATCGCACTGTTCCTGGCCGCGGCGGTGGGGCTTGCCTCCGCGCAGGCTTACCCTGCACGTCCGGTGCGGGTCATCGTACCGTTTCCACCCGGCAGCGCACCCGACCAGATCATGCGCATCGTGACGCAGCACATGGCGCAGAGCGCAGGTCAGCCGTTCGTGATCGACAATCGCCCTGGGGCGAATGGCAACATCGGGGTCGAAGTCGCTGCGCGCGCGTCCCCCGACGGCTATACGCTGGTCAGTGCAAACAATACGACGTTTGCTGCCAACAGCAGCCTATTTCGCAAGCTGCCGTTCGACACGGTCAAGGACTTCGCACCCGTGGCCCGCTTCATCACTACCGGCCTGATTCTCGTGGTGCGCAACGACCTGCCCGCAAAGGATCTGCGCGAGTTCATCGCGCTGGCCAAGGCGCGTCCGGGCAAGCTCACCGCGGCGCAGGCTTCGGCAGGAATGCGGGTGTCGATCGGCATGCTCCGCTCGCTGGCGGGTGCCGAGGTGCTCGAGGTGTCGTACAAAGGCACGCCCCAGGCGGTGAGCGACCTGATGGGCGGGCAGATCGACATGACCTTTTCCGATTTTTCCGCCGGGCTCGCACTGGTGCGCGCCGGGAGAATGCGCGGGCTCGGCGTCACTACGCCGAAGCGCAGCGCTACCCTGCCTGAAGTGCCGGCGATCAGTGAAATCATTCCCGGTTACGACGTCAGCGTATGGGCAGGACTCGCCGCCCCCGCGGGTGTGCCCCGGCCGGTGATCGACCAGCTTTGGAAACTCGCACAGCGCGCACTGTCGGACGATACCGTGCGCAAATCGCTGAACGACCTCAGCTTCACCGTCGAGCCGATGAATCCCGACGAGTTCCGCGCCTACATTCGCAGCGAGACCCAGCGCTGGGCGAAAATGGTCAAGGACGCCGGCATCGAGCCGGAGTGATTTCGAGGCAGAAGATTCATCGAGACAGAGGCCGCTCATGAGAACCGAAGACACCAAGGTCGCATTGCGCGACGGTGAGATGGGGGTGCACATCGCCTGGCCCGACCGCACGCCGACCGGGACGATCATCGCCATCATGGAGATCTGGGGCGTCAACGACACGATGCGCCAGCACGCGCAGGAATACGCCGAAGCCGGATTCATCTGCCTGGTGCCCGACCTGTTCTGGCGCCAGGAGCCCGGTGTCGAGCTTTCCGACCGTGACCCCGCCCACGGGCAGAAGGCGTTCGACCTCTATTACGACTTCGACTACGACCTGGGCGTGCGCGACATGGAGGAGACGATGACCTTCCTGCGCACGCTGCCGGGCGGCAACGGCAAGGTCGGCAGCGTCGGCTACTGCCTTGGCGGCAAGCTCTGCTACCTGATGTGCTGCCGCACCGACATCGACTGCGCCGTCGCCTATTACGGCACCTATATCGAACACAACATCCGCGAGGCGGCGAACCTGCATCGCCCGTTCGTCCTGCACATGGCGATGAAGGACCGCTGGGTGCAAGCCGAAGTCAACGCGATGCTGGAACGGCGGTTGACCCCGAACCCGCTGGTCACGCTCTACAAGTATCCCGACGCCGATCACGCGTTCGCACGGCATGGCGGGGTGCCGTATCGCAAGGCCGAGGCCGACCTCGCGTTGGAGCGATCAACCGCGTTTTTCCGGACGCATCTGGAGAATTAAGGGGCACCGTGCCCGCTGGGGCGCGCATCGCCGCACGCGCAGGCAGCGACGCCCGCGCACCGCGGCAACTGCAAGCCGTGTCGCCGGCTATTGCGGTTTCGCGCCCGACGCTTTCACCACTGGCGCCCAGCGCTCGGCTTCTCGGGCTACGAACTCGGTCATCTGTGCCGGCGTCATCTCACCGAGCGATTCGAGTCCGATCTGGTCGTGCGCCTGCCGGATCGCCGGCTCACGCATCGACGCGTAGGTGACATCGGCGAGGCGCTTGACGATATCCGGCGCGATGCCGGCCGGACCGGCGAGCATGAACCAGTTGGTCGCGACGACATTCGGCATGCCGAGTTCCCGCAGCGTCGGCACGCTGGGTGCCGACGGCGAGCGTTGCGCCGAGGTGACCGCGAGCGCGCGCAGCGGTCCCTTCGGCTCGAGTGCGGCGATGTGCGCGCCGAGCGTGTTGACGAGCATCGTGATCTCCTGACCCATCAAACTGCGCTGGGCATCGGAGGCGCCCTTGAAGCCGACGTGCGTGAGGTCGGTCTTGCTCTCCATGCCGAACAGCACCCCGGTCAGGTGACCCACCGAACCAACCCCGCTGGTGCCGTAGGTCAGCGTACCCGGCTTCGCCCGCGCAGTATCGATCAGGTCTTTCGCGGTCTTGATCGGCGATTGGCCATGCACCGCGATCAGGATCGGGAACCCGCCCCACGCTGCGATGTAGCTGAAGCTCTTGACCACATGATAAGGAAGGTCGGGGAACAGGCTCTGTGCAACCGCGTTCGGACCGGTGGTGGTGCCGAGCAGCGTGTACCCGTCGGGTCGCTCTTTGGCGACGACGGCGGCGCCGATCGACCCGCCGGCACCCGGGCGATACTCGATGATGACCGGGTGACCCAGCGCTTTCTCGTACAGCGGCTGCATCGGGCGCACGATCAGGTCGATCGCGCCGCCGGAAACGAACGGGCTGATGAAGCGGATCGGTTTCGTCGGCCAGGACGGTGTCTGCGCGAACGCAGGAAGCGCGCCGACCATCGCCGTGATGACGGCGAGTGCGCAGCCAATCCCTGCCCGCAGCTTGATCCGGGCGGGCACCGCGTCGCCGAGATCGAGTCGCGCGGATGCGACGGCCACGTCGGTATTGCGCCAAATGTCGGGGGCACTGGCAGCGATGGGTTCAGCGGTGGTCCGAGCCATGCTACCTCCTGAGGTCGATGGTGATGCGACGAGCGCTCTCGTCACGTCCCACTCAACAAGCAACCCGCATGCCACGCGCAATCCAGCGGTTCCCGCGAGACATCCCGCGCGGTAGCGCTATATCGGAAAGCGTTCGCGCCAGAACGTCGCTATCTCGCCGCGCGTCGCGACCCACACCTCGCTCCGCCGCGCCGCCAGATGATCGAGTACGTGCGCGAGCGCGGCGATCCGCGCCGGGCGGCCCGCGATGCGCAGGTGATAGCTGATCGTGAGCATCTTCGGGTGTCCGCGCCGGCCTTCGTCGAGCAGCGCGTCGATCGCGCCGGTGACGTACTCGACGAACTCGCTCACGGTCACGAAGCCGTTGGGGTGGGTGTACTTCATATCGTTGGTGTCGTAGCAGTACGGCACCGCAAGGATGCGCCGCCCGGTCGCGCTTTCGCCCCAGTAGGGCAGGTCGTCGTCGAGCGCATTGCTGTCGTAGCCGAAACCCAGGTCGATCAGCAGATCGCGCGTGAAGGGGCTCTGCGAGCCGCGGCAGAAGAAGCCGGTCGGGCGTACGCCGGTCGCCTGCTCGATGGTCTCGACCGAGCGCACGATCGAGGCGCGTTCCGTGTCGGCATCGGTGAAGTCCGAGTGCGGTCGCCAGCGCCAGCCGTGTACCGCCGGCTCGTGGCCGGCG
>JACMMK010000240.1 GCA_014379045.1 Burkholderiales bacterium | reverse complement strand
TGCACACCGTACAGGGCGTGTAGGCGCGATAACGCGACAGCAGCACCCGCACATGCATCTTGTAGCTCTTGGTCTCGAGCCAGTCGAAGAAGCGCTTCGCGCCGTACCAGACGCCGGGCCAGGACTTGTTCCAGCTCTTCCACTGCGGTTCGCCGTCGATCACCCACGCGCGATTCGCCGCACCGAGGTCGCGCCACGGCACGTCCACGGGGATGCCGCGCTTGCCCGCGTACTCGAGCAGTTCCTTCTGCGATTCACCGAAGCTCTTCGACTGCCAGGGTTTGATCGCACCCTGGCGCAGTGTCTTCGTCTCGTCCGGGATCACCAGCCCGTAGTCGACGCCGATCACTCGGCCGAAGCCGCGGCAGGTCTCGCACGCACCGACCGGCGAGTTGAACGAGAACAGACTCGGCGCCGGGTCGGCGTAATGCAGATCGCAGTCGGCGCAGTGCAGGTCGGACGAGAAACGCCAGGCCGGCGCGCTCACCGAAGGCGGCTTCTCGTCGACGGCGTGCGGGTCCAAGCCTGCGACGGGAGCGCCGTCGACCACGTGCACATCGACGCGCCCCTGACCGACACGCAGTGCGGCTTCGAGACTTTCGACCACGCGCGCGCGCTCGGTGTTGCTGAAACGAAAGCGGTCCTGGGTCACGGTGAAGTGGCGGGTCTGTGCCGCATCGATGCGCGTGTAGCCCTGCCGCTCGAGCATCGCGCGCACTTCGCCCGGGTCGAAGTTTTCCGGCACCGGCACTGGGAACGTGATCGCGAGGCGCGGATCGCCGGCGGCTGGCGCGAGTTCGGCGAGCGACTCGAAGATCGATTGCGCACTGTCGCGGCGTACCGCCTTGCCACAGCCGCGGCAGTGAAGACACGCCGCGCGCGCGAACAGCAGCTTGAGATGATCGTTCAGCTCGGTCATCGTCCCCACGGTCGAGCGCGAGGTGCGTACCGGGTTCACCTGATCGATGGCGATCGCCGGCGGGATGCCGTCGATGCGGTCGACCTGCGGCTTGTCCATCCGGTCGAGAAACTGACGCGCGTACGGCGAAAAGGTTTCGACATAGCGCCGCTGACCTTCGGCGTAGAGCGTGTCGAACACGAGCGAAGATTTCCCCGATCCGGACACGCCGGTGACGACCGTCAGCTCGCCGAGCGGGAGATCGAGATCGAGGTTGCGCAGATTGTGTTGACGGGCGCCGCGAATCACGATCGCGCCGCGCCCGCCGGATTTAACTACCGACATGGGACGGGTCCGGACAGACGAAAAAGAACGGCGCCGAACAAACGGCGCCGAACCGACCATTGTAGTCCTGCCGGGTTGATGAACTTCTAGATCAATGGCTGTGCAGGGCGTCCGTCACCTGTCAGGTGACGGGATCAGTGGCTGCAAAACCCTGCGACGTGAAGCGGTGTCGCCGCCAACCCCGAGCAATACTGGTTGACATAGGGCTCGAGTTGCTCCGACAGCGCCCGCGATGCGCGGTTGACCTCACTCAGTCGGGCGACCGCGGTGGCCGCCCGCGCGCGCAACGCGTCGAAATCGAACGCCGTGAAGCGGCCGGCTTCGAGCAGTACACGCCCGCCGGCGATGACGGTGTGCACGCCGGTGCCGTCTTCGCAATGGACGATCTGATTCACCGGGTCGTTCAGCGGCACGTAGTGCGGCGCGCCGAGATCGAGAAGAACGATGTCCGCCTTGTAGCCGGCCTCGAGCCTGCCGATCATGCCCTCGAAGCCGAGCGCCTTGGCGCCCCCTTCGGTCGCCGCACGCAGGACTTCGCGCGTCGACAGCCACTGGCTCGAATCGCGATCGTGCACGCGCGAGACGAAGGACGCGAGACGCATCGCCTCGAACATGTTGAGGTTGTCCGATGATCCCGCGCCATCGGTCCCGAGCGCGAGATTGACGCCGCGCGCGAGCATCGAGCGCGTGTCGGCGAGCCCCGAGCCCAGCTTCATGTTGCTGCCGGGGTTGTGCGACACCGACGCGCCCTGGTCGGCGAGCCGCGTGCGGTCTTCGTCATCGAGCCAGACGCCGTGCGCGACGCAGAAGCCGGGCTTCAGAAGGCCGAGCGTGTCCAGATGCGCGACCAGCGACTTGCCATAGCGCTTACGCGCGACCACCGCCTGCAACTTCGATTCGGCGACGTGCATCTGGAGTCCGAGATCGAGCTCGCGGCCGAGTTCGCCACACGCCTGCAGGAATTCATCGCTGCAGTGATGCGGAATCGTCGGCCCGAGCGCGGGACGTATCTGCATGCGGTCGAACTTCCAGTCCTCGGCGAGTTCGCGACACACCGCGACGCTTTGCGGGAACGGCGAGAAACGGATCGCCAGCGCCTGTTCGCGCAGCGGTTCGGGCAGTGCGTCGATCAGTCCTGGAATTGCCTCGTAGAAACTGCGGTCGGCCATCATCGGTGCGATCGATGCCCGGATACCGACGTCGGCATACGCCTGCGCGACGGCATTCACGCCCTCGATCGTGGGCAGCGGGAACTCGGCGAACATGTCGTACGAAGCGGTGCAGCCCTTGCGCAACATCTCGCACGCGCCGATCGCCGCCGACAGATACTTCTCGTCGAGCGTGCGTCGCCCGCCGGTCCACGGCGCATGGTTCAGCAGTATCTCGAGCGTCCAGCGGTCTGCGATGCCTTTGGACAGATTCGTCTGCGCATGGTTGTGGCCGTTCACCAGGCCCGGGATCACCAGCTTCGAGGACGCATCGACGACCTTGCGGCCGTCGCTGCCCACGCTCCCCGGCGCGACGATCGCGTCGATCGTGTCGCCGGACACGACGATGTCGGCGGGCGCGAACGTATACGAGGCAGGGTTCAGTACGCTGCCACCGGCAATCAACATCTGCTGCGACATGACGGCACTCCTCAGGCGAGCGTGGCGTGATCGAGGCGCAGGAACGAGGCGGTGCCATCCGCGCCGATGCGAAAGCCGAACGACAACCGGCCGTGCAACGTCGACGATACCGCAGGATCGGGTGTCACCGCCGGCGCGAACCCCGGGAGCTGTACGGCGGCGACCGGCACCGGGCTGCAGTCCGGGCAGGCGCCCGGCTGATCGACCAGTACCCACCCGCGATCATCGTGCGTGCGGGCGACATACCCGTCCAGCGTGACCCATGCGCCCGACCGCTCGGTGCATGATGCCGCAAAGCGCAGGTCTCCGGTACCGAGGCCGTCGAACAGGTGTTCAAGGTTCAACGTGGTCGCAACGGGTGGCGACGACGGTGCGTCGTCAGGCGGCAAGCTCGGCCTCGTGTGTGCGCATGACCTCGCGTTCGAGATGCGCGGTGAGCCGGCTGCGGTAATCGTTGAAGGCCGGGTCGGTGTAACTGCGCGGGCGCGGCAGATCGATGCGCACATCTTCGAGAATCTGCCCGGGGCCCGCACTGAACACGATCACGCGGTCGGACAGCAGCACCGCTTCGTCGATCTGGTGCGTGACGAACAGGATCGTCGCGCCGAACCCGCGCCAGATCTCGAGCAGGAACTGTTGCATCAGCACGCGGGTCTGGAAGTCCAGCGCGGCGAACGGCTCGTCCATCAGGATGAACTCAGGGTTGCCTACCAGCGCGCGCGCGATCGCGACGCGCTGCTTCATCCCGCCGGACAATTGATGCGGAAAGTGACGCGCGAACTTCGTCAGACGTACGCGCTCGAGGACCTCGCCCGCGCGGCGGCGCCGCTGCACCGGGTCGACGCGCTTCATCTTCAATCCGAACGCGACGTTGTCCTCGACGTTGAGCCACGGGAACAGCGAATGCTCCTGGAACACCATCACCGCATTCGGGTCGGGGCCGACGACGCGTGCGCCGTCGATGTGGATCTCGCCCGCGGTGATCGGCTCGAGTCCCGCGATCAACTCCAGCAAGGTACTTTTGCCGCAGCCCGAAGGGCCGAGCAGTGCGACGAACTCGCCGGCCGACACCGACAGTGAGATGTCGCGCAGCGCCTCGACCGCGAGGCCGCCGGCCGAAGGCCAGGTCTTGCCGACATGGGCACTGGAGAGCGAGCTCATCGCGCCGCTCCGATGTCCCGGATCGAAGAATGCCGCGGGCCGATGAGTGAGCCCGACTCGGTTACGTCGATCCCGTCACGTTTCAGGTGACGGGATCCTCGCCGCGGGCTTCGCGTGCTCATCGGGCGCCTCCGAGCGATCGCGCAAGTCCGGATATTGCGCAGTCGGCACCTACGCCCGATTCGCTTACGTCGATCCCCAGCCTGCGGCTGGGGCCCCTCGCCGCTTGGCTCATCGGGCGGCCTGCCACCAGAGCACCCGGCGCTGGACGAACAGCAGCAGCGAGTCGACCGCATAGCCGACGACGCCGACGATGCAGATGCCGAGCATGATCAGGTTGCCGTTGAACATCTCGCGCCCGAGGATGACCATCATGCCGACGCCGTTCTTGAGGCCGACCATCTCGGCGGCGAGCACGGCCATCCAGGCGGCAAAGAAGTTGATCCGCAGCATCGTGAACACCTGCGGCAGCACCGCGGGGAAGATCACCCAGCGCCAGACCTGGCGTTCGGAGGCGCCGTAAGTCCGCGCCGTCTTGATCATGCGCGGGTCGACCGAATGCACCGCCGCCACCGTCGACAGCGTGAGCAGGAAGTACACGCCGACGAACACGATGAAGATCGCGGTCGCGTTGCCGATGCCGAGCAGCATGATGCCGAGCGGGATCCAGGCGATCGGCGCGATCGGCGCGAGCCCGCGCACGATCGGCAGTACGGCGGCGGAGCACACGCGCGACATCGATATCAGGATGCCGGTGGCGAGCGCCGCGACGAAGCCCAGCGCCATGCCGGCCAGCACCCGATAGACACTGAACAGAATCGCCATCGGAATCGACATCGCATCGTTGCCGAAGCCCACGCGCAGGTTGCTCTCGATCGCGTAGCGGAGGAACGACGAGGGCGGCGGCAGCAGCGAGGCCTGGACCCAGCCGCGTGCGATCGCGAGTTCCCAGAATGCGATCAGCACGACCCAGGGCAACAATGTGGCGAGCGCCAGCACGCCGCGCCGGCGCCACGGGGAAGGGACGACGGGCTG
>JACMMK010000239.1 GCA_014379045.1 Burkholderiales bacterium | reverse complement strand
TTCGCAGCGCGCGCTGCCGTTAATGGGGATCACGCATGACCCGGCGCGCGCGACCGCGCATGCGCCCCCTCCGAAAAGCCCATCGCCCGCTCCGTGCTCCCTCCTCCTACCCCGCTTCCGGGCGGCCGGCGCCAATCACGCTGGCTGCGACCGCTCGGCATCGGGTCGACGCTGGCCGCGATCGCGGCCTTCGTCCTGTCGGCGGCCTTCGTGGCCTGGCAGCAGAACGAGACCCGTGCACACGCCGAGTTCGTCCACGTCTCGGCGCTGTATCAAGGCGCGATCGAGCGCAGGCTCAAGGCCTATCAGGCGGCGACGCTCAGTCTTTCGGTCGCAGTGCAACTGAACGAGGGACCGGTGTCGAGGTCGCGTCTGCATGAGGTTGCCGATGCGATGCAGGGCGCGAACCCCATCGGACCGCTCGGCAGGGTTGACTACATCGAGCGTGTCTCCGCAGCGCGGCTCGATCAGTCGCCCGCGCGGGCTAGGCCCGATTACCCTGCGCGTGCGGGCGCACGCCCGGTGCTGGATTCCCCTGCACCGGCGACGCCCGACGCGCTGCGGGTGCGTCATCGCTGGCCCGCCGCACCGACCAACGAGGTCATCGACGAGGACGTCGCAGCTTCCCCACGCTACCGCGACGCAGTGCAGCGTGCGCAGGCCGGCGCACCGCCCGTTCTGAGCGAAGTATTCCGGGCCGACACCGGCGCCGGCCCGGACGCCGTGTACGCGATGGTGGTCGCGGGCGCAGGCGCAGAGGGGAAGCGCGCTGATTCGGCACCGCCGGCGGTGCCGCGCTGGATTTCGGTGTCGTTGCTGGCGAGCGAAATGTTCCGGGAACCGCTCAGCGCGAAGCGCTCGCCGCTGGCGGTCCACGTGGTCGACGTCGACGGACCCGATCCCGACACACAGGTCGTGTTCGACTCGACGCCGACACGCACGGGCGGACAAGCACGGTTCTCGCGCACCCTTCAACTGAGCGCATCGGGACGGACGTGGGCCGTCACCTACGCCACGACGCCGACGTTCGAATCGACGTTCGTCGACACGGTGTCGCCGGTCATCGCGATCGCGGGTGCCGTCGTCGCAGGCGTCACGCTGCTCGCGTTCCTCGGGCTGCATCGTGCAGAACGTTCGGCGAGCGCACGGCGCGTGCGCAGCGAAGCGCGCTTCGAACTGCTCAACCGGGCACTGCCGATGGGAGTATTCGAGGTCGACGCGTCGGGGCGTTGCACCTATGTGAACGATGGCGCCGCGGCCCTGGGCGGACGCACGCACGAGGCATTGTTCGGGCGCGGTTATCTGCGCGCCGTCCATCCCGGCGACCGGCGTCGGGTGCTGCGCGCCTGGCGCGAGGCGCGCGCGACCGGCAAGCAGTTTCGCAGCGAGCATCGGTTGCGTACCGGCGACACCACCGAACGCTGGGTGGTGACCGAGGCGGTGCGACACATCGGTGACGGTGGCCGCCTGTACGGCCATGTCGGCGTCTGCGTCGAAGTCACCGAGCGGCGTGCATTCGAACAGGAGGCGATCGAGGCGCAGCGCCGCGCGGCAGAAGCCGGGGCACGGCTGTTGGCAGCCATCGACGCGATGGACGCGGGTTTCGCGATGTACGGCCCCGACAATCGCCTGGTCACCAACAATGCACGCAACCGCGCGTTCTTCGGGGTGCATGCCGACGTCGCGGTGCCCGGCGCGGACAAGCAGACCGTCCTCAGAGCACTGCACCGTAGCCTGGCACCCGCGTCGGACCCGGCAGCCGAGCAAGCCTGGGTGGATCTGCGGATGGCTACCTACAGCGAAAGCGAACTGGAGACCGAAGAGTGCATCGGCGGGCGCTGGTTTCGCATCGTGCACCGGCGCACGACGACCGGCGACACACTGACCTTGCGCTCGGAAGTGAGCGAAACGAAGCGCCGCGAGCTCGAGTTGCTCCGGCTCGCGACCGTGGCGAGCCAGACCGCAGACGGCATCGCGATCCTGGATGTGAATGCGCGGATCGAGTGGGTGAACGCGTCGTGGGAGCGCCTCACCGGCTATGCCCTGGCCGAGGCGCGCGGACGTCTCGGCCGCGACTTCCTCCCCGGCCCGTTCACCGATGCAAGCGCTTTGCAGACCATCACCGCGCACCACGCAGGGCAGCGTCCGTACGAGATCGAGATACAGCATTACACGAAGGGCGGCACACCCGTCTGGTTCGAGGTTCGCGGTCAGCCGATCTTCGATCGTGCCGGACAACACGTGGGCTTCGTGCAGACGCGCTTCGATATCCGCGCACGCAAGGCCGCCGAAGCCGCGGCGGCCGCTGCCGCCACCGAGCAGCGTCGCGCCGAACAACGCCTGCGCCAGTCGATCGATGCGCTGGACGCTGCCTTCGCGCTCTACGACGCCGACGAGCGACTGATCGTATGCAACCAGGGCAGCCACGACCTATTCGATACGGCCGATGGCGAAGTCATCACCGGCATGACCGCGCGCGAGACGCTCGCAAGACTTTGCAGCCGCCTCTCGCCGCTCGCCGAGGTCCCGCCGGATGAACCGCTCACCCCCCAATGCAGCGCCTGGATCGAAGCCCGGCTCGAAGAGTTTCGCGCGGCCGCGGGCGCGCATGAAAGCCGTATCGGGGGGCGCTGGTACCGGACGATGCATCGGCGCACGCCGCTCGGCGACACGGTCTCGCTGCGCATCGACATCACCGAGGCGCGCGCACGCGAAGAGGAACACAAGCGCCTGGCGATGATCGCCCGGGAGACCACCGACGGCATCCAGATCCTCGACACCGAAGGACGTGCGCGCTGGGTCAACCCCGCGTTCGAGCGACTCACGGGCTTCACCTCGGCGGAGGCTCTCGGCAAGCGCGGCCACGAGTATCTGGTCGGGCCGGCCACCAACCAGGCCACGCGGGATGAGATCCATCGCTGCGTGAGCGCAGGCGCGCCTCATCATGTCGAGATTCTGCACTACACCAAGGCAGGCGAGCCGCGCTGGTGGGACATACGCGCCCAGCCGATGCTCGACGACGCCGGCAAGCTCACCGGTTTCTTCCAGACCCGCTTCGACATCACGGCGCGCAAGGCGGCAGAGGCCGCTGCCGAGACGGCGCTGGCCGAGCAACGGCGTGCCGAAGACCGCCTGGTGCAGGCGATCGAGTCGCTCGACGCGGCGTTCGCGCTGTACGACGACTCCGAACGCCTGGTGATCTGCAACGAGCGCAATCGCGACATCGCGGGCGCGCACGGCGCATCGATCTGCGCCGGGATGTCCAAGCGCGAAGTGCTCGAACTGATGTACGACACGGTGTCTACCGACCCGTCGGATCGCGATACGCGGCGCAGCTGGATCGAAGCGCGCCTGCGCGAGCATCGCGAAGGCGGCGGCGTCAACGAACGGCGCATCGGGAAATACTGGTTCCGGGTCACCCAGCGACGCACGCCGCTGGGCGATATCGTCACGCTGCGTACCGATATCACCGAGATCCGCGAGCGCGAGGAGCAACTTGCGAAGCTGTCGATGGTCGCGAGCCGTACCGCCAACTCGGTACTGATCACCGACCGGGACGACCGGATCGAATGGGTGAACACGAGCTTCGAGCGCGGTACCGGCTATGCCCTCGCCGAGGTCATCGGCCGGCGGCCGTGGGACATTCTGCCCGGACCATTGACCGACCCGGCAATACTCGAGGAAGCCCACGCGATGTTCGCCAAGGGGGTCGCGCATCGGCTCGAACTGATCAACTACCGACGCGACGGCGAGCCGTTCTGGGTCAGTTTCGATCGCCAACCCGTGCACGATGAGAACGGACACGTCGTGCGCTGGATCGGCCTGTCGCTGGACATCAGTGAGCGCAAGCGCAGCGAGTTCGCGCTGAAGGAAAGCGAGGCACGCAATCGACATCTGGCGGCGGTGATCCAGCAGACGAGCGAAGCAGTGATCACGAAGGACCTCGAAAACCGGATCACCACGTGGAATCGCGCCGCCGAGAAGCTGTATGGGTATCGCGCGTTCGAGGCGATCGGCCAGCTCACCCACGAATTGCTTAATCCTGAAGGCAGCGAGGTGCACTGGCAGGAGAACCTGGCGTGGATTCATGAGGGCAAGGTTGCGCGTCGCGAGCGCCGTTACCGTCACCGCGACGGCAGCCTGATCGATATCGAAGTTTCCTACGCGCCTCAGTACGACGAGGCGAACGAGCTGATCGGGCAGATCACGGTCACCCGCGACATCACCGAGCGGGTTCAGGCGCAGCGGGCGATCGATGCCGCGCGCATTGCCGCCGAACAGGCCCGCCTCACGATGTCGACCTTCCTTGCGAACATGTCGCACGAGCTGCGCACGCCCATGCACGCGATCCTGTCGTTCGCGCGGCTGGGCCAGGAGAAGATCGGGCGCCAGACGCCCGAGAAGACGTTGCAGTATCTCGATCGCATCGAGCAGAGCGGCAGCCGCCTGCTCAAACTGCTGAATGATCTGCTCGACCTGTCGAAGCTCGAAGCGGGCGGGATGCCGATCGAAGCGAGCCGCAACGACATCCGCAACGCGATCGCCGCAGCCGCGGCCGAGATCGCGCCGCTGGCGCAAGCCAGGTCGATCACCATCGAGATCTCCCGTACTGCGAAGATCGTCGCGTGGTTCGATCCGGCGCGTCTCGCGCAGGTCTTGAACAACGTGCTCGGCAACGCGGTCAAGTTCAGTCCCGAAGGGGGGCGGATCGAGGTCCGCATCGAGCATGCGCCCGCGGTCGACGGCCGCTCGATGGTGCAGATCACGGTTGCCGACAACGGCGTAGGTATTCCGAAAGACGAGCGCGAACAGGTGTTCGACAAGTTCATCCAGAGCTCGAAGACACGCACCGGCGCGGGCGGAACCGGGCTGGGACTGGCGATCTCGCGCGAGCTGATACGGGGCCACGGCGGCGACATAAGGGCCGCAGAGAACCCACGAGGGGGGACCCTGTTCATTTTCACCGTGCCCGAATCCCCACCCCCGATGAATACGCCGCTCGCGCTGGTCGAGGCCGCGTGAGCCGCCCCTCGTCCGAGCATCCGGTACCGGGCATCGGTGCTGCCCGCGCTTCAGAAAACGCGCGCATGGCCGAAAACACGTTCACCCCGGGCGCTCTGTGCCTCGTGCACAGGCTCGAGCCGATAAGCAACACGGGAGGCCGCTGGACGACAGGTCGTCGTAGGCGGACTTCGCCAACCCGGAGCCACCGCCCATAATGGCACCCACGAACAGCGCGATCCTCGTCGTCGATGACGAACCGTTCAACCGAGACATCATCACCGATTTTCTCGAGGACGAAGGCTACGACCTGCAAACAGCGGAGGACGGCGTTGAGGCACTCGCGGCGTTGAACGCCAGCGATCGCTTCGAGGCGGTGTTGCTCGACCGGATGATGCCCGGCCTCGACGGGCTCGAGGTATTGCGCCGGATCAAGGCGAGCCCGGCGCTGCGCTGGCTGCCGATCATCATGCAGACGGCGGCGGCGTCGCGAGACCAGATAGTCGAAGGAATCGAGGCCGGCGCATTCTATTACCTGACCAAACCGTTCGAGCCCGAGGTGCTGCGCTCGCTGGTGCGCTCGGCGGTGTCGGCATACCGTGCCCACCGCAGCCTGCGCGACGAGGTCGAGCAAAGTCGGATCCTGATCAGCCTGATGCACCGCGCATCGTTCAGCATCCGAACGCCGGACGAGGCGCGTCGCCTCGCAGTTCTGGTCGCCAACGCCGCGCCGGTACCGGATCAGGCAGTGATGGGATTGTCCGAGTTGCTGATAAACGCGATCGAACACGGCAACCTCGGCCTGACCTACGAAGACAAATCGCGCCTGCGTGCCAACGGCGAATGGGAGACGGAAGTCGAGCGCCGTCTGCGGGTGCCCGAGTATGCGCAGCGGGCTGTGGCCCTCGACTTCCGCAGGATCGGCAGGTCGATCGAGGTATTGATCACCGATGAGGGCGATGGCTTCGACTGGACGAGGTTTCTTGAACTCGATCCGGCGCGCGCCTTCGACACCCACGGGCGCGGCATCGCACTCGCACGCAAGCTGAGCTTCGAGACGCTAGACTTTCTCGGCAAGGGCAATCAGGTGCGCGGCCTGTTCGCGCTGCGCGAGGCGGCTTGACCGGGGCGCGCCGGTTTCACCGACCGGCACGCGAATCGCTGCACGGGGCGATCATGGGCTCGCCTATAATCCGCCGCAGTCTCCGGGACGGGCGGGCGCCTTGGCAGAATCGACACGCGACATGATGCACGCGGCCGCTGACCGGCCGCTGTCGGTACTGTTCGCCACTTCCGAGGTCGCACCGCTCGTCAAGACCGGCGGGCTGGCCGACGTCAGCGCGAGCCTGCCTGCCGCGCTGGCCGAACTGGGCGTGGACGTGCGCCTGCTGCTGCCTGGCTATCCGGCGATCGTGCGCGGCGTGCGTGAGCGATGTCGGGTCGG
>JACMMK010000238.1 GCA_014379045.1 Burkholderiales bacterium | reverse complement strand
GGTATGTCGTCCGCCCCCGCGTTGGCACCCGGTGCGTTGGTACCCGGTGCGTCTGGCGCGCCATCGTCGCCGCAGCGCGCGAGCGCGCAGCCGTGCACCGCGCCGGCCTGCTTGTAGATCGTCTCGCGCCTGCGCACCGCGTCGAGCAGTGCGTATAGCGCGCGTTGCGTCAGACGCGCGTCGGGAGCGAGCCGGATCGTCTCGATCTCATCCATCAGATCGCCGAACACCGAACCTTGCCCGCACCCGGTGGTGACGGTGCGGCGCGCGGTGCGCGCACTGAAGTCGGCCGCGCCGCCGCGCGTGGTGACTGCGACCGCGTCGACTTCCCAGTCGACATGGACCGCCGCGACCTCGTCGATTCCGCCGAGCAGGCGCTGATTGCGCAGGAACCCCAGCGCGAGCGCCTCGGGCGCCTGCCCCAGGGTCATCAATGTCACGATCTCGCGACGATCGACATACAGCGTCAACGGGTGTTCGCCGGCGATCGCCACCGTCGCTGTCGCCCCCTGCTCGTCGATCGCCTCGACGTCGAAGGTGAGGTCGCGCCGCGCCTGGGTAAGATCGGGCCGATACGCGGTGTCGGGTAAAGACATCGACGGCTCCTCGGTGAACGACGTCAGATCAATCCTTCGAGCATCTGAACCTCGACCAGCGCGCCCGGGGCGACGTTGCCCTGCGCCTCCGGCATCACGATGAAGCAGTTTGCCTGCACCATCGACGACAGGATGCCCGACCCCTGCTCGCCGGTCGGTCGCACCTGCCAACCGCCGTCGGCGGACGCCGACAACACGCCGCGCTGGAACTCGGTGCGTCCCGGCGCCTTCTTCAGTGCCGTGGTGCAGGTCGCCTTGAACACCGGCAGCAATGGCAGCGGATCGCGCCCCATCATCTTCCACAGCGGCTCGCGCACGAACTGATAGAAGGTGACCATCACCGATACCGGATTGCCCGGCAGGCCGAAGAAGTGTGCGCCGCCGATCTTGCCGTAGGCGAGCGGACGTCCCGGCTTCATCGCGATCTTCCAGAACACGACTTCGCCGAGGCGCTCGAGCATCTGCTTGATGAAATCGGCTTCGCCGACGGAGACGCCGCCGCTCGTGATCACCACGTCGGCCGCGCGCGCTGCCTGCGCGAACTGCGCTTCGAGCGTCGCCGGGTCGTCGCGCACGACGCCCATGTCGATCAGGTCGATGCCCATGCGCGTGAGCATGCCGTGGATCGTGTAGCGATTGCTGTCGTAGACCTGCCCTTCGCCGAGCGTGCCGCCGATCGACACGAGTTCGTCGCCGGTCGAGAAGAACGCGACGCGCAGCCGACGGAACACGGTGACCTCGCCGATGCCGAGCGAGGCGAGGAGGCCCGTTTCGGCAGGGCGTAGCCACTGACCGCGCCGCAGCACCACTGCATCGCGGCGCATGTCTTCGCCCGCATAGCGGACGTTCTGCGCATGCCGGATCCCGGCACCGAAGGTGACCACGCCGTCACCTGGGCGCGTGTGCTCCTGGGGCACCACGCAATCGAGCCCCGCCGGCACCACACCGCCGGTCATGATGCGGAGGCATTCCCCGGGGCCGATCGCGCCCGCATAGGTGCGCCCCGCGAACGCTGTGCCGACGACCTTCAGCGTCACCCCATCGCGGCCGTCGACCTCGGCATGGCGCAGTGCGTAGCCATCCATCGCCGAATTGTCGGCGAGCGGCACGTCGAACGGCGACACGATGTCTTCGGCGAGCACGTGGCCGAGGGCTGCGCGCAACGGCAGGCGCTGGGTCTCGGCGACCGGCGCGACGAAGCGGTCGATGAACGCGCGGGCCTTGTCGACCGGCATCGAATTCGGATCGTAATCATCGGCACACGATGCTGCGCGGATCGATTCGGCGGTCGGGTCGATGCGGGTATCGGGAGAGTTCATCAACGGTTCCTCGGAGTCGTCGGCCGTGGGGGGGGCTCGCATCGACCAGGCGCGACGCGATGACGCCTGTGTCCGATCAACCGCCGATGTAGGACATTTCGATCTTGTGCACTTTGGTCGTTTCAGCGGTGCGAAGTTCGGAGTACCGGTCGCTGCGGCGCGTCCACACGCGCTCGATCAGCGCGGTCAGCTCCGCATCCGAGGCATTGTCGCGCAGCGGGGCGCGGAAGTCGGTGCCTTCGGTCGCGAACAGGCAGGTGTACAGCTTGCCTTCGGCCGACAGACGCGCACGCGTGCAGTCGTGACAGAACGCTTGCGTGACCGACGAAATGAAGCCGAGCTCGCCGCTGCCGTCGCGGTAACGCCAGCGTTCGGCGACTTCGCCCACATAGTTCGGCTCGATCGGCTCGATCGGCAACACGCGATCGATGCGCGCGGCGAGTTCGGCCGAGGGCACGACCTCGTTCAACTGCCAGCGGTTGGTGCTGCCGACGTCCATGAACTCGATGAAGCGCAGGATGTGCCCGCTGCCCTTGAACCGGCGTGCCATCTCGATCACGTCTGAATCGTTGACGCCGCGCTTGACCACCATGTTGATCTTTACCGGCGCGAGGCCGACTCGCGCGGCCTCGTCGATGCCTTCGAGCACCCGGTCGACGGGAAAGTCGACATCGTTCATCGCCTTGAACACGTCGTTGTCGAGCGCATCGAGGCTGACCGTGACGCGCTTCAAGCCGGCATCCTTGAGCGCCCGCGCTTTGTGTTTGAGCAGCGAGCCGTTGGTGGTCAGGGTCAGGTCGAGGTCGCCGTGAAAGGCAAGCATCTCGATCAGTCGTTCGATCTTGCGGCGTACCAGCGGCTCGCCGCCGGTGATGCGTACCTTCTCCACCCCCTGGTCGCGAAACAGGCGCACGAGCCGGTGGATCTCGCCGAACGAGAGCAGGGACTCGCGTTCGAGGAACTGGAAATCCTTGCCGTACACCTCCTTCGGCATGCAGTAGGTGCAGCGGAAGTTGCAGCGGTCGGTGACCGAGATACGCAGGTCCCGCAGCGGGCGGCGGAGGGTGTCGGTGAGCGTCATTCAGGGAGAGCGCTGGGCGTAACCCGCAAGTATATCCATGTGGCTGCAGGTACCACGCCGAGCCGTAACAGTTCCGGCCTGAGTCGGACAGGGGACGGGCGCATCCTCCGAAGACTGCAGCCTCAGGAAAGTTTCATGGAAACGCAGTCCGACTAGTCCTTTCGGACCATTGCTCGCCCTTCGACGCGTTGACTCCTAGGACGCCCGCCCGCAATACTGGCCTGACAGTTCAACGGAGGACAGGTCCCATGTTCGGAAAGATTGCAGCATCGTTGTTTCTTTCGAGTTCAGTGTTGTGCGCGTCGGCACAAGCCGCGACGCTGCTGTACCAGCAGAACTTCGAAGCGCCGGTGGGATTCGTCAATGACGGCGGAGACTTCAATATTTCCCGCACGGTGAATCAGAACTATGCGAACCAACCCGCGGGTTTCACCTTCGCCCAGAACTTTACTGTCGAGAATCTTCTGATCGGTGGCACCCAGGCTTTCGGGCAAGGCTACAAAGATCCGCAGGGCATCGGCGGGAGTTATGTGCTCGGCTTGCTGTCGAGCGCCCAGAACGACCTGCTCGGACTCTCCTTCAACGTCGGGGCATTCAGGTTCCTTAACTTCCAGCTCGACATCTCGTCGATCGATCTCGACCGTCAGGGCGGTCCGTTCGTGCCTGCCGGCGGCGCCGCGCCGACCTTCCGCTTCTCGCTGTTCGACAACCCCGGTGGCGGCAGCGGCGTTGGCGGCGGCACGCTGCTGGACTCCTTCGACGCGTCGGGCACGGTGGCACCGAACAAGTTCACGTTCGACTGGACCAACGTCATCGCGCCGCTCGATGCGACCGGCAACACGAACGGCAACGTGATCCTGCAGATCGACCTGTTGAGCGGTGGCTACGCGGCGATGGACAACTTCGTGATCGCGGCGTCCGACCTCGCCGGTGAAGTGCCGGGGCGGGTGATTCCGCTGCCGCCTGGGTTCGCGCTGATGTTGGGCGGGCTGTTTCTGATCGGCGGGGCTGCGCGTAAAGTGCGTCGCTGACTTGCACTTGCGCCTGACGGGCGCGCGTTCGTTTCGGCCTAGGGCTGGGATCCAACGGGACGCTTGCGCGTCCCGTTGCTCGTTGAGGCAACGCGCCCGGCGTCCCGCTCCGAGCGCTTGGTCTTCATGTTGCGTGTCCACGCGCGCACCAGGGCCGTGCCTTGTGGTGTCTCGGCATCGGACGCGATGCGGCCTTCGGGCAGTACCTTTCTCGAAGCCGGGGACGACTTCATCGACAACGCGACCGCCAGCGCCTGCGCCGCGGCGTCGAGTTCCGGCGCCAGCTGGGCCTCGATCTCTTCCAACGCGGCCGCCAGTAGCGCACCGTAGTCGGTCAGTCGGCTCCCGTAGCCGCGTCGGGTCTCGACCAGCGGCGCGCCGAGCGCCTCTTCGCTCGATCGGAGCAGCCCCCACGCGTGGCGGTAGGAGAGGCCGAGTCCGTTAGCCGCCTCGCGCAACGAGTCGACCTTCGCCAGCCGGCGCAGCAGTTCGAACGCCGTCGCAGGAACGACGGCCGCATTTCCGGTATCCAGCGAGACCGCGAGCTGAAGACGCGGTCGCGTCGAATAGGCTTTCGATTTCATATTGAGTGTCCAGCGTCGAGTGGTTAAGTTTGCCGGCTGCGTGGTGCATTGGCTATTGCCGAATGATTGTTGGATGCAGGCGCGAACACCGACGCAGGGAAAGATCGAGAATGCGGATGATCGTAAGCAACGCTTCGTCGGCGGCGTCCGCGGCGCGCGGCGCCGTGTCCGGCAGGGGCTTCACACGGGTCATGGGCGGGATGGCGGTCGTGCTGGCGTTCGTCGCGAGCGCCTGTTTCGCGCAGGCGCTGAAGCCCGGGACCGAGCGCACCGCTACCGAACGCACGATCCGGATGGCGACCACCACCAGCACCGAGAACTCCGGCCTGCTCGGCTGGTTGCTGCCCGCGTTCGAGCAGAAGTACGGCTACACGGTGCGCGTGGTCTCGGTCGGCACCGGAGCGGCCCTCAAGATCGGCGCCAATGGCGACGCCGATCTCGTGCTGGTGCACGCGCGCGCCGCGGAAGAGCAGTTCGTCGCCTCCGGCTTCGGCATCGATCGGCGCGATGTCATGTTCAATGATTTCGTGATCGTCGGACCGAAGACCGATCCGGCCGGGATCAGGACGGCAGGGTCGGCGGCCGCGTCATTGAAGTCGATCGTCGCAATGCAGCAGCGATTCGTCTCCCGCGGCGACGATTCGGGCACGCATCAGATGGAACTCGCGCTGTGGCGCGTCGCGGGTGGGCTGTCGAAATGGCCGGGTTACCTCGCCGCGGGCCGCGGCATGGGTGAGGTGTTGACGATGGCCGACGAACTGCGCGGATACACGTTGACCGACCGCGGCACGTTCTCATCGATGCGCTCGAAACTCGACCTCGTAGTGCTGGTCGAAGGCGATCGGAGCTTGAGCAATCCGTACGGCATCATCGCGGTCAATCCGGTGCGCCACCCGCACGTGAATGCGCAGGGCGCGCGCGCGTTGATGGACTGGATGACCTCGCCGGAGGGTCAGCGCCGGATCGCGAGCTTCCAGATCGATGGCCAGAGCCTGTTTTTTCCGAGCGCGACCGGCCCACGTTGAACCCGGCCGTGGCTCCGCGATCGGCGCGCATGCCACGAGGGATGCGACGTTCGGCCTGTGCGCGGTCGCGCAGCAGCGTGCTTTGCCTGGTCCATGGATCTGCTCGAACCCACGCGTGACGCGCTGTATCGTCTGGCGAGCCTGGACCCGGCGTTGTGGCAGATCGTCGCCGTGTCGATGCGCGTGTCGCTGATCGCGCTCGCGCTCGTCACACCGCTCGCCGTCGTCACCGGATTCGCGCTCGCGATGTACCGCTTCCCGGGGCGCAGGCTGCTGATCGTGCTATTGCAGAGTCTGCTCGCGTTCCCGACGGTGGTGATCGGCCTGCTGCTCTATCTGCTGCTGTCGCGCCGGGGTCCGCTCGGCGCCTGGCAGTTGCTGTTCACGCAGGAGGCGATGATCGTCGGCCAGGTGATCATCGCGTTCCCGATCATCAGCGCGTTCACCCTTGCCGCGGTTCAGGCAGCCGACCCGCGACTGCACGAAACCGCGCGGCTGCTCGGCGCCACCGAGTTGCGCGCCGCGCTGAGCGTACTGCGCGAGGTCCGGTTCGCGCTGATCGCGGCGGTGACGAGCGGGTTCGGACGGGTCGTGTCCGAGGTCGGGTGTGCCTTGATGGTCGGGGGCAACATCGCCGGGCTCACGCGCAACATCCCGACGGCGATCGCGCTCGAGACGAGCAAGGGCGCGTTCACCGAAGGCATCGCGCTGGGCATCGTGCTGATGGTGCTCGCGCTCGCGGTCAACGTCGTGCTCGCGCTGACGCAGGGCGGCGGGCGCGGCACCCCGAGCATCGACGCGGCATGGTACCGAGGGTGACGCCCTTGCTTGCTGCGCACGACGTCGCGCTTGCGTATGCCGGGCGTGCGGTGCTCGATGCGTGCTCGATCGAGATCGCGCCTGGTGAAGCGCTGGTGTTGAGCGGGGAGAACGGCTCGGGCAAGACGACGTTGCTGCGCGTGTTGGCCGGCCTCGAGCGTCCCGACGCCGGCCGGTTGTGGTTCGACGGCGCGCCGATCGAAGCGGGCAGCTTCCCGCGCGCGGTGCGGCGCGCGTTGCAGTACGTGCCGACCCATCCTTATCTGTTCTCGACGTCGGTCCGCGCCAACCTCGATTATGGTCTGCGCGCGCATCGGATCGACCCGGACGAACGTCGCCGGCGCACCAATGCCGCGATCGAATGGGCGCGTCTGCAGCCGGTCGTCGACACGCCGCCGCAGCAGCTGTCGGCCGGAGAGAAGCAGCGGATCGCGACCGCGCGCGCCTGGGTACTGGCGCCGCGGGTGGTGCTGTTTGACGAGCCCACGTCGAATCTCGATCGCGCCTCGCGCGCCCAGGTGGTTGCGCTGATCAGCGAGCTGTGCGCGGGGCATACGGCGGTGCTGATCGTCGCGCACGATCGCGAACTGATCGAACTCGCCGGCGCGCGCCGGCTGAATCTGGCCCACGGGCGGGTGCAGGCGCCCGACGCGCATGCAGAGAATTGATGCGTACACTCGGGCCGATGAACGTTCTGGGGTTTGCCGGCTTCTCCGGCAGCGGCAAGACGACATTGATCGAGCGGCTGGTGCCCCAGCTCGTTGCGCGCGGGTGGCGGGTGTCGTTGATCAAGCATGCGCATCACGCATTCGATGTCGATCGGCCCGGCAAGGATTCGTATCGGCACCGCGCGGCCGGCTGTACCGAAGTGCTGGTCGGCTCGGCAGTGCGCTGGGCGCTGATGCACGAACTGCGCGGTGACGACGAGCCGACGCTCGATCAGCACCTGGCGCGCCTCGGACCCTGCGACCTGGTGCTGGTCGAGGGCTGGAAACACGCGTCGATCCCGAAGCTGGAGGTGCATCGGACGGCCGTCGGCGCGCCGCTGCTTGCGCCCGACGACCCGCACGTCATCGCGATCGCGACCGATCTGCCGGCTCCACCGGTCGGCGTGCCGTGTTTTGCTTTGGACGACGTAACCGCGATCGCCGCGTTCATCGTGGACCGCTATGAATCGGGGATCGCCTAGCACACGGGCAGCATGTTCCTGGCGCGGCCGTCGCGGGTTCCGAGCGTCCTGCACCGCACGCCCGCGGGTAACGGGCACGACGCGCGAGTTATCATTGCGGGATGGCAACCGTCGATCTGCTGTACTTCGCCCGGCTCCGAGAAGCGTTCGGCATCGAGCGCGAGCGGCTTGCGCTACCCGGCGCGGTCGCGACCACCGGCGATCTGCGCCGGTTCCTGGCAGGGCGCGGTGAAACGTGGGCGCGCGAACTCGACCCGACGCGGGTGATCCGCATCGCGGTCAACCACGACCTCGCCGAAGCCGATCGTCCCCTCGCAGACGGCGACGAGGTGGCCTTGTTCCCACCCGTCACCGGGGGCTGAACGATGCCGGTGCGGGTACAGGCCGACGATTTCGACATCACCGCCGAGATCGCTGCGTTACGCTCCAAACGCACGAACGTCGGCGCGGTCGCGAGCTTCATCGGCGTGATGCGCGATTTCAACGACGGCAGCGGCGTCAGCGAGCTGACCCTCGAACACTATCCGGGAATGACCGAGAAAGCACTCGATCAGATCCTCGATGAAGCGCGCTCGCGCTGGAGCCTGATCGACGCACTGATCGTGCATCGCGTCGGACGCATGCTGCCTGCCGATCAGATCGTCCTCGTGGTGACGTTGAGCGCGCATCGCGAAGCGGCACTTGCGGCCTGCGGCTTCGTGATGGACTACCTGAAGACGCGGGCACCGTTCTGGAAGAAAGAGCGCACACCGGTCGGCGAGCGCTGGGTCGACGCGCGCACGGCCGACGATACCGCCGCCGAGCGCTGGCATGCCGGCGAAGGTGCATGAGCACGCGAGGCCCGCGGCGAGGGAAACGTCACCTGACAGGTGACGGGATCGACGTAGCCGAGTCGGGCTCTCTCATCGTCCAGAGACTTCCTTCGAGCAGGAACCGTGGAGAAAGACGATGAGCACGCGAGGTCCGCGGCGAGGGACCCGGCACCTGAAAGGTGACGGGATCGGCG
>JACMMK010000237.1 GCA_014379045.1 Burkholderiales bacterium | reverse complement strand
GATCGTCGGGGTGTCGTAGGAGGTGTCCGAGACCGTCGCGGAGTAGGCGTTGCCGAAACGGTCGGCCGCGCACGCGTAGATCTTGTCGGGCGACAGCGCGGCGGCGCTGCCGGGCGTTGCGCGTGCAACGGGGATGCGGGGATCGCGCACGGCCGGAGCGCGCGGTTCGCCGGCGTCGGGCATCCGCCCGAATGCGCGCGCCGGGTCGATGCGGGCGAACTGGCGACGTGCATAGTCGTCGGACAGCATCGCTGCAACCGGCACATCGATGAACTTCGGATCGCCGACATAGGCTTCACGATCGGCGAACGACAGATCGAGCGCCTCGACCAGCGTGTGCAGATACGCGCCCGAGTTGTGCCCCAACGTGCGCAGGTCCGCCTGCGCGAGCGTCTTCAGCGTCTGCGGCAACACGATGCCCTGGCACCACACATCGCACATGTCGATCCGATAGTCGCCGACCGGGGTGGATAGAGGCGCTTCGATCGGCGTCTCGAATTCGGCGAGGTCGGCGCGGCGCATGAAGCCGCCGTTGCGCTCGTGGAATTCGACGATCTTCGCGGCGATCGGGCCGCGATAAAAACAGTCGTGCACCGCGCGCAGGCGTGTCGCACGGTCGCCGCGCGCCTGCTTCTCGGCGTCGATCTTGGTGCCGATCGTCGCCGCGAGATCGCGCTGCACGAAGAGTTCGCCGAGTTTCGGCGAGCGGCCGCCGGGCACGTAGACGTCAGCGCTCGACGGCCACAGCGCCCACAGCGCAGCCGACGAAGCGAGGTTGTTCGCGAGCATCGGATAGAGCGGAAAGCCGTCGCGCGCGAGTTCCATCGCAGGCGTGGCGGCTTCCTCGAACGAGATCGTGCCGAAGCGACGCAATGCCTCGACATGGGTCGCCGGTGCCGCCGGGATGACGGTGCGTAGGATCCCCTCGGGCACATGACCGTCCCGGCTCTCGCGCCGCAGCCGTTCGACGTCGGTCGCCGCCGGCCAGTAGCCGAGCCCGGCGAGACTGACCACGCGCCCCTCGACGAGATGGATCAGCGTCGGTGCAACGCCGGCGAAGCTGACCACATCGGGCTGCAGTACGGCGAGCGCCATCGCCGCGGTGACCCCGGCATCGATCGCATTGCCACCGCGGTCGAGCACGCGCATCGCCGCGATGGTCGCGTAGTAGTGACCCGATGACACCGCGTGCGAACGCCCGACCAGGGTCGGACGAAAGCTGGTGGAACCGATCGCCAGATCGGGTTTGCGTTCTTCGGTCATGGTCCAGGCCTCGGGGCAGGGGGACGACGCGCGCGTCGAGCGGGACGTCATGGGACGGCTATCGATGATGCATCAACTGCCATCGATCGCGCACCTGGCGCGCACGGCGCTTCGGTGAAGCAGCAGGGCGCGTGTGCGGGCAGCCCGGCCCAGGAGGATTGTCGGGCATGCGCCGACAGCGAATAATCGGGCGATGACCGAACCGATCGCAAGCGGGTCCGCGCCGACCCCGTCCACACCGACGCCCACGGAGCTGACCCGCTCCACGCCGACCCTTCCCACCCAGGCGCGCGTGGTCATCGTCGGCGGCGGCATCGTCGGCTGCAGCGTGGCGTATCACCTGACCCTGCTCGGGCTGACCGACGTCGTCGTGCTCGAAGCAAACACGCTGACTAGTGGCACCACCTGGCATGCGGCGGGACTGGTCGGGCAGCTGCGTTCGACCTACAACCTGACCCAGCTCGCGAAATACAGCACCGATCTGTTCGCGTCGCTCGCATCCGAGACCGGTCAGGAAACGGGCTTCCGGCAGACCGGCTCCCTCAGCATCGCGCTCACGGCCGAGCGGATGGAAGAACTCGCGCGCGGTGCCTCGATGGCACGCTGCTGCGACGTGGATGTCGCGGTGATCGGCGTCGACGAGGCGATCACGCGCTGGCCGCTGCTCGATCCGACCGGCATCGTCGGCGCGGTGCACCTGCCCCGCGACGGGCGCACCAGTCCGGTCGACACCACGCTGGCCCTCGCCAAGGGTGCACGCACACGCGGCGCGCGCATCGTCGAGAACGTTTCCGTCGAACGGGTACTTACCCGTGCCGGGCGCGCCTGCGGCGTGGTCACCGATGCCGGCGAGGTCGCCGCCGAGATCGTCGTCGACTGCGCGGGCCTCTGGGGCCGGTATCTGGCGCTGAGCGCCGGCGTCAATGTCCCGCTGCACGCGGCCGAGCACTTCTACGTCGTGACCGAACCGATCGCCGGCCTGTCGCGCGACCTGCCGGTCTTGCGCGTGCCCGACATCTGCACCTACTTCAAGGAAGAGGCGGGCAAGCTGCTGGTCGGGTTCTTCGAGCCGGGCGCGAAGCCGTGGCTGTCGTCGCGGCGACCGGAGCGCGGCGGGTTCATTCAGCTGCCCGACGACTGGGAGCAGATCATGCCGCACCTCGAGCGGGCGCTCGAGCGGGTGCCGGTGCTGAAGCACACCGGCATCCAGTTGTTCTTCAACGGCCCGGAGAGTTTCACGCCGGACGACAGGTACATTCTCGGCGAGGCGCCCGAACTGCCCGGCTTCTTCGTCGCCGCCGGTTTCAACTCGGTCGGTATCCAGTCCTCGGGCGGCGCGGGCAAGGCGATCGCCGAGTGGATCGTGCGCGGCCATGCGCCGGTCGATCTGTGGGATGTCGACATCCGGCGCTTCAGCCCGTTCCACGGCGGCGCCGACTACCTGCGTGAGCGCACGACCGAAACGCTCGGTCTGCTCTACGACATGCACTGGCCGTATCGCCAGTACGAATCCGCGCGCGGCGTGCGTCACTCGGCCTTGCACGACCGGCTCGCGGCGGCCGGGGCGTGCTTCGGCGAGGTGGCGGGTTGGGAACGGCCGAACTGGTATGCCGCGCCCGGCAGCGCGCCGCGTTACGCGTACTCCTACGGGCGTCAGAACTGGTTCGACGCGAGTGCGGCCGAACACCACGCGGTGCGCAATGCGGTGGGGCTGTTCGATCAGAGTTCGTTCGCCAAGTTCCGGCTCGAGGGACGCGACGCCGAATCGGTACTCAATCGGGTATGCGCGGCCGAGATCGCAGTGGCCCCGGGCCGGATCGTCTACACGCAATGGCTGAACGAGCGCGGGGGCATCGAAGCCGATCTCACGGTGACGCGGCTCGACGAACACGCCTTTCTGATCGTCACCGCGGCGGCGACGCAGACGCGCGATTTCCACTGGCTGCGCCGGCATATCCCCGACGGTGCGCACGCGGTGCTCACCGATGTCACGTCCGGGCTGGCCGTACTGGGGGTGATGGGCCCGCGCGCGCGCGACCTGCTCTCGAGTGTCGGCGCCGCAGACTGGTCCGACGCGGCGTTCCCGTTCGGCACCTCGCGCGAGGTGACGCTCGGCTACGCGCCGGTGCGCGCATCGCGGATCACCTATGTCGGCGAACTCGGCTGGGAGTTGTACATCCCGACCGAGTTCGCGCTCGGCGTCTACGATCGACTGCTCGCCGCAGGCGGCGCATTCGGTCTGGTCCACGCCGGCTATCACGCACTGAATTCGCTGCGCATCGAGAAGGCGTACCGGCACTGGGGCCACGACATCTCGGACGAAGATACGCCGCTCGAAGCGGGGCTCACGTTCGCAGTGGCGAAGAACAAGGGCGAGCGCTTCATCGGTGCACCGGCGCTCGCCGCGCAGCGCGCCGCGGGACTGCGCAAGCGCCTCGTGCAGTTCGCGCTGCTCGACCCCGAGCCGCTCGTCTATCACAATGAGCCGATCTGGCGCGACGGGCGACTGGTCGGACGCATCACGTCCGGCGCTTACGGCCACACGATGGGAGCTTCACTGTGCATGGGCTACGTGAACACGCGCGAACCGATATCCGCGGAGGCGCTGCTCGATGCCTCGTTCGAGATCGAGATCGCCGGGCGGCGTTGGCCGGCGCGGGCGTCGATGCGCCCGTTCTACGATCCGACGAGCGCGCGCGTGAAGGGCAACGCATGAATGTGCGAGCCCATGTGAACGCGTCCCGACGCGCGCGCCAGCACCGAGTGCGCGGCTGGGCTCTCTTCGCCGCGGCGCTATCCGGCGCCAGCCTCGCGGGCAGCGTTGCGTTCGCCGCGGCGACCGACTATCCGGCACGCCCGATCCGCATGGTGGTGCCGTATCCGCCCGGTGGCCCGACCGACGTGATCGTGCGCGTCGCCTCGATCGGGCTGGCGGAGCGGCTGCGCCAGCCGATCGTCGTCGACAACCGTGCCGGCGCGAGCGGGATGATCGGCGCCGAACTCGTTTCGCGTGCCGTACCCGATGGCTACACGCTGCTGGTCAACCCGTCGATCCACGTCATCCTGCCGAGTCTGATCGCGAAGATGAACTACGACCCGGTGAAAGACTTCACCCATGTCACGATCATGGCGAGCGTGCCGTTGCTGTTCGTCGTGAACCCGTCGATTCCCGTGAAGAATGTGCGCGAGTTCATCGCGTATGCGAAGTCGAATCCCGGCAAGCTCAACTTCGCCTCGTCGAGTCCGGGTTCGTCGTCGCATCTCGCCGGCGAGCAGTTGAAGGCGCTCGCGGGCGTCGACATGCAGCACATCCCGTACAAGGGCAGCGTGCCCGCACTGACCGATGTCGCCTCGGGGCTCGTCCAGTTCATGTTCGATTCGACCCCGTCGTCGATGCCGTTCGTGCGCGGCAACCGGGTGCGCGCACTCGCCGTCACCACCGGCAAGCGCACGCAGGCGGCCCCCGAGATTCCGACGATGGCCGAGGCCGGCCTTCCTGGCTTCGAGCAGACCAATTGGTACGGCGTCTGGGGTCCGCGCGGTTTGCCGCGCGAGATCGTGCGCACGCTCGCCGACGCGATCCGGGTGACGATGCAGCGCACCGACATCCGCGATCGGCTGACGGAACTCGGTGCCGACCCCGCGGGCGAACTGTCGCCGGCAGAGTTCGAGCGCTATGCGATCGACGAACGCGCGCGCTATGCGCGCGTGGTCAAGCAGGCCGGGATCAAGCCAGAATGAGCGTCCTCGTGCATCGTCCGATCGGTCCCTTCCTCGCGTATGCAGCGCGTGCGGTGAGTGTGGCGGTCCTCGCCGCCGGCACGCCCGCCGCGCTCGCGCAGGCAGCGACGGCGAATGCGGCGACGCCGGGTGCCGTCCCGGCGTATCCGCAGAAGCCGGTGCGCCTGATCGTGCCGTATCCGCCCGGCGGGCCGACCGACATCGTCGCGCGTGCCATCGCGGCCCGCCTGCCCGAGCAGATCGGGCAGCCGTTCATCATCGACAATCGCGCCGGCGCGAGCGGACTGATCGGAGCCGAAGTGGTCGCGCGCGCGGCACCCGACGGCTACACGCTGTTGGTCAACACCAGCATCCACGTGATCACGCCGAGCCTGCTCGCGAAGATGCCGTTCGATGCGCTGCGCGACTTCACGCACGTCACGTTGCTGTCGCGCGTACCGCTGCTGCTCGTCGTGCCGCCGGGCAGCAGCGCGCGGTCGGTGCGCGATCTGATCGACATCGCGAAGGCGAACCCGGGCAAGCTCAACTTCGCGTCGTCGAGCACCGGCGGGGGCAGCCATCTCGCGGGCGAACTGTTCAAGTCGGCGGCCGGTATCGTCACCACGCACGTGCCGTACAAGGGCAGTACCCCGGCGCTGGCCGACGTGATGGGCGGACATGTCGATTTCATGTTCGACACGACGTTGACGACGCTGCCGCTGGTCAAGGGCGGAAAGCTGCGCGCGCTCGCGATCAGCACCCGCGAGCGCGCGCCAAGCGCGCCCGATCTGCCGACGGTGGCCGAAGCCGGGGTCGCCGGGTACGACGCGTCGAACTGGTACGCGTTGTGGGGGCCGGCGCGAATGGCCGCGGCGCTCACGCAGCGGATTCAGGTCGAGGTCGCCAAAGCGCTTGCCTACCCCGCCGTGCGCGACCGCATGATCGACCTCGGCGCGGAGCCGGTGGGCAACACGCCGGCGCAGTTCGAAGCGTTCGCCCAGTCGGAATTCACGAAATGGGCGAGCGTAGTCAAGCATGCCGGCCTCAAGCCGGAATGAAGTTCGGCATTCGACACGGGGGAAAGCGATGAAGCCAGCCACTGCATGCGAGAACCTCTCCGACATACGTGCCGCGTGCGACGAGATCGACCGCGAGATCGTGCGTCTGCTCGGCACGCGCATGCCCTATGTGCGCGAAGCCGTGCGCTTCAAGCAGAGCGAGCAGGACATTCGCCAGCCCGACAAGATGCCGACCTTCATGCGCGCGCGACGCGACTGGGCACAGGCCGAGTCGCTCGATCCGGGTTTCGTCGAGCACCTCTATCAGGTACTGGTCGACCACTCGTTCGACGTGCAGCTTGCGTTGTGGCAACGCCGGGCGAAGTAGGGGCCCGCTGGTGGCAGCGGCGCCCCGATGGCGTTCGAGGTCGGCGCGGCAGCACGTACCGGTGGCTGCTCGACGGCGACCGCGTACACCATCGGCGTCGCTGAAACGCCAAACAGAAAGCCCGCCGGAGCGGGCTTTCTCTGATTTACGCCGCCGTGTTCAGGCGGTTCGCTGCGTCCTGCGACGTGCGATGTAACCGAGCAGGCCAAGACCGGAAAGCAGCGGAACAAAGCTTGCCGGCAAGGGGATGGCGGTAACGTTGGTCGTCCTGATGAACAACATCTCGGCGAAAAAATTTGCCTCACCGTTCTGATTGAACCAGCCGACGGTATTTACGTTCTGACCGCCGCCGTTAAACCAGTCACAGCTGTTGTTGCCGTCGGCATTGGTGAAATACGCTGTTGCACAGGCACCGGCTGATGCCGCGTTTGTATATGCGGCGTTCAGGAAGTCGAATCTCGCTCCGCTGACCGGGTCGCTTCCGTTGAACGGCACATTGGCCCCGGGAAACAGAAAGTTCAGCGCGGTCGGCGCTAGCCCCATATCCGACGCTACGGCGACGCGCCAACCCTGTGTCAGCTGATAGCCGAAGGCGGGAGTGTCGCAATCGCCGGCGCCCTTCGAAGTACAACTTGCACCCCACGCCCATTCGAATCCATTCAGCGTGATGTAGGCGTTCGCGGGTACCGGAACATCCAGAAGCGCACCATTGGCAAAAGACGCCGAGATGGCCAACGCCATTCCTGCAATAAGTTTGCGCATGATCTCTTCTCCTTTAGTCGGAGGGCAAAGGCTACGATTATTTTCCGTTTCTCACAATGGCCCATTCGGACTAGCGCCGAACGGTGCCGGCCAAGCAGGCATCGACGTCGCCCGACCCACCGTAATGCGCGTCGCGGTTGACGTGCGCTACCTCGGGGAATAGCGTAGCTCGTCGTACCGCATGATCCGACAACGTTTACAACCCGAAAGGGAACGTCATGCCCGGCAAGAAGGTATCTTCGATGCGCGCGCGCGTGCGCAACGTGCGACCCGATGCGGTCGACTTTCGCGACCTGGCGTACCGTGCGTCGATCGGTGCCGCGCCGAAGCCGTCGCGGTTCCCCGATTTCGCGTTGCCGGTGAAGAACCAGCACGACACCAGCGCGTGCACCGGCTTCTCGCTGTCGCTTGTGCTCGAGTACCTGGCACGCCGATCGGCGCGCGAAACGACGGCGCAGGTGTCGCCGTACATGCTCTACTGGATGGCACGGCGCTACGACGAGTTTCCCGGATCGAAGGACGAAGGGTCGAGCCTGCGCGGCGCGCTGAAAGGCTGGCAGAAGCACGGATGCTGTGCCGACCGGTTGTGGACGACCGGCGTCGACAGCATGCCTCCGGCCAGCGCCGACGCGGCGCAGGACTGGTGGCTCGACGCGGTGACGCGGCCCCTGGGTGCGTACTACCGCATCGACGTGAAGCAGATCACCGATATCCATTCGGCGCTGAACGAGGTCGGGATCGTCTACGCGAGCACCGACACGCACAAGGGTTGGGACGCGGGTGCCGACGGCGGGCGCAAGGAAGGCGTCTGGAAGATCCGCCCGAAGTCGTTCGCGCAGGACCTGTTCGTGATTCCGTACAAGCCCGGCAGCGCAGGCGGGCATGCGATCGCGATCGTCGGCTACGACCATCAGGGCTTCCTGATCCAGAATTCCTGGGACACCGACTGGGGGTCGTACGGCTACGCGATCCTGACCTACCAGGACTGGCTCGCGAACGCGATGGACTGCTGGGTCGCACAACTGGGCGTCGTGACCCAGGAGCGTATGGAGATCGCGCGCAACGTGACCTTGCGCGTCGACGCGCGCAACCGGGTCAAGGTGTCCCTCAACACCACGCTGCGCGATCGCGAGATCTCGCCGTTCATCGTCAATGTCGAGCGCGACGGCAGGTTGTCGTCGAGCGGTCAGTTCAGAACGACGCCTGGCGACCTCGAAGCGCTGGTCGGCGTGCATCTGGCCGAGGCGCGCAGGCGCTGGCGCCTGGGCGCCAAGCCGATCGATGTCTGCGTCTACGCGCACGGCGGGCTGCTCGGTGAAGCCGCGGCGGCGAAAGATGCGGCACGCTGGGTGCCGGCGTTCTACGATGCCCGCATCTTTCCCGTGTACCTGATGTGGGAGACCGCGTTTCTCAGCACCGTGATCGACCGCCTGAACGCCTATCTGCGCGACCTGCGCGTGGTCGACACGACCGACAGTGCGTCGGCGCAGGTCGGCCGCTGGTGGAACACGCGCCTCGAGCGCGCGCTCGCGCCTTGGGGGACGCAGTTGTGTAGCGAGATCAAGGACAACGCCAGTGCGATGAGCAGTCCCGGCGATGCTGGCCGAGCGCCGCCCGGCGCACTGCAGCTCTACAACGCGTTCACCGCGTCCGAGAGCGCGAAGCAGGCGGTGCGCTTTCACCTGGTCGCGCATTCGGCGGGGTGCGTCGCGCATTGCCATATCGCCGAACGGCTCGCCGCCGCCGGGGTGCGCTTCGAATCGGTGAGCTTCATGGCGCCCGCGGTGACCACCGGGCTGTTCGATTCGACATTACGCAGGCGCCTCGACGACGGGTCGGTGCGTCGTTACCAGCAGTTCCACCTGACCGACAAGGCCGAGGAAGACGACTCCACCTGCGGCCCCTATCGACGCTCGCTGCTGCACCTGATCTCACGGTCGTTCGAGGGCGGCAGGCGCACGCCGATCCTCGGTCTGCAGCACGACTTCGACGAGATGTGCAGGCGGCGCGGGAAGCCGCGCAACACGCGCGTGCACGTGTCGCCGGGCCCGACCAGCACGAGCACGACGCATTGCGGATTCGATAACGATGCGTTGACGATGCAGGCGGTGATCGAATTCATCCAGCGCAGCGGTGCGTGACTGCGTCGAGCAAAGCGAATCGATGAGAGCGAATCCACGAGGCCGACAGGTGCGACGTGCCGGTTGATCAGCTGCAACGCAATCCGACGCAACCGCATCGCAACGCCTGCCGTACGTCGCGCCAGAGGCCATGAAGATCATCGCGATCGAGACGCGCCTGACGCGCATCCCGTTCGATATCGGGGCGGTCCCGACCGCCTTCGCCGGGATGAGCTGGACCGCGCTCGACACCTTGCACGTGCGTCTACTCACCGATACCGGCCGGGAAGGGTGGGGTGAGGGCTGGGGACATGCGTCGTGCGCGACGACGCGCAACGCGGTCGATACGCTGGTTGCACCAGCCGTGGTCGGTGCCGCGATCGGCGAGCCCGCCGAACGCGCCGCGTTGAGCGAGCGTCTGTTCCGGCAACTGCACCTGCACGGTCGATCGGGCAGCGTGATCGGCGCGCTGTCGGCGCTGGACATAGCGCTCTGGGATCTGGCTGCGCAGTGTGCGGGCCTGCCGTTGTACCGGCTGCTGGGAGACGCGGCATCACGCGCCGACTCGGGCGGCAAGTCACGCCTCGACTCACTGACCTGCTACGCGAGCCTGCTGCGCTACGGCACGCCCGATGCCGTCGCGCGCGCCGCCGGCCGTGCGCTGGAACGGGGCTACCGCGATATCAAACTCCACGAGGTCGACGTCGCTTGCGTCGCTGCGGCGCGCGCCGCGATGGGCCATGACGTCCGCCTGACGCTCGACACCAACTGCCCGTGGTCGGTCGAGGAAGCGCTCGCGCGCTGCCGTGAACTGGCAGCGTTCAATCTCGCCTGGCTCGAAGAGCCGGTGTGGCCGCCTGAAGACTACGCCGGTCTCGCGCGCGTGCGGCGCGAGGGCGGGATTCCGATCGCGGCGGGCGAGAATGTCGCGGGGCGCCTCGCCTGGCGCGCGCTGACAGCAGCCGGTGCAGTCGATTTCGCGCAGCCGAGCGTCATCAAGTGCGGAGGCGTCGGTGCCTGGATCGATGCCGCGCAGGAGATAGGCGCAAACGGTGCGCAACTGGTTCCCCACTGCGCTTACTTCGGCGCCGGCCTGCTCGCCACGTTGCACCTGCAGGCGGCGTTCGCACCGCAGGCCGCGTTCGAGCGACTGTTCATGGATCTCGAAGCGCGTCCCTTCGGCGCATGGCTCGATTCGAGCGACGGTCGGATTGCCGTTCCGCAGGCGGCCGGTCTGGGCTGCAGTGCCGATCTCGCTGTGCTCGACCGCTACGCGCTCGGGCCGCCGACAACCATCCGCTGATGTCGTCCCCGCTGCCGGCGCCCGTGTCGTTGCAGGTCGAATCGGTGCGCACGACGGTGCTCGATGTGCCGCTGCGCTATGTGCTCGGCACCAGCGCAGCCGTGGTGAGTCGCGCGCCGATCGTGCTGGTCGACATCGTCACGAAAGAGGGTGCGATCGGCCATGCGTACGTTTTCGGCTATCGCGCTACTGCGGCCCGCGCGATCGCGCTGCTGATCGACGACGCCATCGCGTTGGTCGCGGGTCGCGCGGTCGAGCCACGCGCGCTCGGCGCGTTCATCGCCCGGCGCTT
>JACMMK010000236.1 GCA_014379045.1 Burkholderiales bacterium | reverse complement strand
TCGGCGGCGAACACCAGCGCGCGCCCTGCGTCCAATACGCGGGCATCGGGCGAGATGTCGAGCCGCGAATCGATCACCACCGGCAGCGGCTGCCGTGGCGTCTCCAGCGCACGCACGGTGAGCCTCGGGTCGTCCTCCCGGACCGTACCGATGCCGGTCAGCACCGCGCACGAACGCGCGCGCCAGCGGTGCGCATCGGTGCGCGCCGCTTCACCGGTGATCCACTGGCTCACGCGGTTCTCGAGCGCGGTGCGCCCGTCGAGGCTCGCCGCGATCTTGAGCCGCGTCCACGGTCGTGCGCGCGTCATCCGCGATACGAAGCCGCGGTTGAGCTCCAGCGCTTCGTCCTCGCACAGCCCGTTCGCGACCTCGATGCCCGCGGCGCGCAGCCCTGCGAATCCGGCCCCGGACACCTGGGGATTCGGGTCGAGCATGGCCGCGATCACGCGCACCACACCGGCTGCAATGAGCGCCTCGGCGCAGGGGGGCGTGCGTCCGAAATGGCTGCAGGGTTCGAGTGTCACGTACGCGGTCGAGCCGCGCGCACGCACGCCTGCCGCGCGCAATGCCTCGCTCTCTGCGTGCGGGCCGCCCGCATAGGCATGGAAGCCCTCGCCGACGCTCGCGCCATCGCGCACCAGCACGCAGCCGACGCGCGGGTTCGGCGTGGTGGTGTACAGGCCTTGCTCCGCCAGCGTCAGCGCACGCGCCATCCAACCGCGCTCGGCTTCGGTGAACGCCACCCTCGACACCGCGTCGTCGGGCGCCGGCGCGGTCACGCCGTCCGGCGCTTGCGTGAAGGCAGGCGCTGCACTTCCTTGATCACCACGCGGAAATCGTCGACATCCTGGAAGTCGCGATAGACCGAGGCGAAACGGATGTAGCCGACCTTGTCGAGCTTCTTCAACTCGAGCATCACGAGTTCACCGACCTTGCGCGAATCGATCTCGCGCTCGGACATCGACAGCAGCTTCTGCGTGACGCGATCGACCGCGGCATCGACATATTCGGTCGGCACCGGCCGCTTGTGCAACGCGCGCTCGAAGCCGACACGCAGCTTGTCCTCGTCGTACTCCTCGCGGATGCCACTGCCCTTGATGATGTGCGGCATCCGCAGTTCGAACTTCTCGAACGTGGTGAAGCGCTTGTCGCAGGTGAGGCAGGCGCGCCGGCGGCGGATCGTCTTCCCGTCATCGCTCTCGCGCGAGTCGACGACCTTGGTATCGCTCGCCTTCGCGCACGGGCACTTCACCTCAACGCGCCGCCGTCGCCATCAGCCATAGACCGGAAAGCGTGCGCACAACGCCTGCGCCTGCGTGCGTACACGCTCGACGACGCGTTCGTCCGTAGGCGCATCGAGCAGGTCGGCGATCAGCCCGGCCACCTGCGCGACCTCGCGTTCACCGAAGCCGCGCGTCGTCATCGCCGGCGAGCCGAGCCGGATGCCGCTGGTGACAAACGGCTTCTCCGGATCGTTCGGAATCGCGTTCTTGTTCACCGTCATGTGCGCCCGGCCGAGCAGCGCCTCGGCATCCTTGCCGGTCACCCGTTTCGCGCGCAAGTCAACCAGGAACAGATGGCAATCGGTACGGCCCGACACGATCCGAAGCCCGCGTTCCTGCAGCGTCGAGGCCATCGTTCGCGCGTTGTCGATCACCCGCGTCTGGTACTCGCGAAACCCAGGCTCCATCGCCTCCTTGAAGGCAACCGCCTTCGCCGCGATCACGTGCATCAGCGGCCCGCCCTGGACGCCGGGAAACATCGCCGAGTTGATCGCCTTCGCATGCGCCTCGGTCTTGCACAGGATGAAGCCGCCGCGCGGGCCACGCAGGGTCTTGTGGGTGGTGCTCGTGATGACGTCGGCGTGGGGCACCGGGCTCGGATAGACACCGGCTGCGATCAGCCCCGAGTAGTGCGCCATATCGACCATCAACAGCGCCCCGACTTCGTCGGCGATCTCGCGGAAACGCTTGAAGTCGATGCGCAATGCGTACGCCGACGCGCCGGCGACGATCATCTTCGGCTGATGCTCGCGCGCGAGCACCGCGACCTGCGCATAGTCGATCTCCTCGGTCTGCGGGTCGAGCCCGTAGGTGATCGCGTGGTACAGCTTGCCGCTGAAGTTGACCGAGGCGCCGTGGGTCAGGTGGCCACCGTGCGCGAGCGACATCCCCAGGATCTTGTCGCCGGGCTCGAGCATGGCCAGGTACACGCCCATGTTGGCCTGCGCCCCCGAGTGCGGCTGCACGTTGGCAAAGGGTGCGTCGAACAATGCCTTCGCCCGCTCGATCGCCAGCGTCTCGGCGATGTCGACGAACTCGCAGCCGCCGTAGTAGCGCTTGCCCGGATAGCCCTCGGCGTACTTGTTGGTGAGTACCGAACCTTGCGCGGCGAGCACCCGCGGACTCGCATAGTTCTCGGAGGCGATCAGCTCGATGTGGTCTTCCTGGCGCCCGCGCTCGGCCTCGAGCGCGCGCCACAATTCAGGGTCGAAGTCCTCGATCCGATCTTCGCGAGTGAACATGCAGCGCTCCGGTTCGATGCAAAGCGTTGATTTTAGCAACTTTCCCCGGCGGCACACCGTTCGCCTCGACAAGCGGCTGGCGCGGCGCACGCATCGGTGTCGGCTATGCAAGCGCTTCCCGCGCGTGTTACTCATGGCTTGGACCGGTTCCGGAGGAAGGTAATTTGAAGACGCTGCTCGCTTGTGCGCGCACGATCGATGCGCTGAACGAGCGCATCGGTCGGCTGGTCTGTTGGTTGAGTTTCCTAGTCGTCGTCGTCGCCACCGCCAATGCGATCCTGCGTTACGGATTTCGCTACGGTTCCAACGCGCTGCTCGAGACCCAGTGGTACATGTTCGCGTCGATCGTCCTGTTCGGCGCCGCATATACGCTGCTGCACGGCGGTCATGTCCGCGTCGACGTGTTCTACGGCCGTCTGAACGCCCGGCAGCAGGCCTGGATCGACATCGTCGGCACCGCACTCTTCTTCCTGCCCACCACGATCGCGATCACCGTCCTGTCGCTGCCGATGGTCAGCGCATCGATGGCG
>JACMMK010000235.1 GCA_014379045.1 Burkholderiales bacterium | reverse complement strand
TGCCACTCGCGCGACTCGTAGCCGGGCAACCCGGCTTCGGCGATCGTCGGCACCTCGGGGATCGCCGGGTCGCGCGTCGCCGTGGTGATGCCGAGTGCGATCAGCTTGCGCGCCTTCAGGTGCGGCACCAGCGCGGGCACGCTGCCGACGTACACCTCGACATGGCCGCCGAGCGCCGAGGTGAGCGCCGGACCGCCGCCGGTGAACGGCACATGTACCATCCGGATGCCCGCTTGGTGCGCGAACAGCGCGCTCGCCATATGCGTCGCGCTCGCGATCCCCGACGACGCGTAGTTGAGCGCGCCGGGCTTCGCGCGCGCGAGTGCGATCAGTTCCTTCACCGAGCGCACCGGCAGCGACGGATGCACGGTCAGCACCAGCGGCACGATCGCGGTGAGGCTGACCGGCGCGAAGTCGCGCTCGGTGTTGTACGGCAGCTTCGGCAGCAGGCTCGGATTCAAGCCGAAGGTCAGGTTCGCGACGCCGAGCGTGTAACCGTCGGGCGCGGCACGGGCGACCTGTTCCATGCCGATCACCGTCGATCCGCCGGGACGGTTCTCGATCACCATCGGCTGGCCGAACTGCTCGGTGAGGCGCGGCCCCATCATCCGGAACACGACATCGGTCGCCCCGCCCGGGGCGAACGGGATGATGATCCGGATCGGTTTGGCAGGGAACGCCTGTGCGGACGCGACGGTCGCGGCGGCGACCAGCAGCGCAGCGAGGCCTGCGCGCGCCGGCACGCTCACTCAAGGCCTGCCAGTTTCCTGAAGTTGGGCTCACCGTGCGGAAACGGCGGCAGCGTCCACGTGCCGGTACCGACCGGGCGGATCTCGCGATCGACCTGAACCTCGACCAGGTACGGTCGATTCGTCGCGATCGCGGTCTCGAGCACGCCTTCGAGGTCGCCGGCGCGCGTCACCCGCGCCGCCTCGACGCCGAACGAGCGCGCGAGCATCGGGAAGTCCGGCGAATACAGCTCGCCGGTCTTCTGTTTCTGGAAGCTCGTCGCGAGTTCCTGGCCGAAATAGCCGAGCTGCATGTCGCGGATCGAGCAGTAGCCGAAGTTGTTCCAGACCACCCACACCGCCGGGATGTCGTATTCGACCGCGGTCGCGAGAATGTGCGGCGTCATCAGGAACGACCCGTCGCCGCACACCGCGATCGCCGGGCTCTCGGGCTGCGCGAGCTTCGCGCCGAGGATGCCGCAGGTCGCGAGTCCCATCGAAGCGAAGCCCCACGACTGCAGCAGGTGCCGCGGTCGCCGCGTCTTCCACTGCTGGACGATCCAGTTGTGATGCACGCCGACGTCGGTGGCGAAGATCGCATTCTCGGGCACGACGCGCTGCAGCCCCTGCAGCAAACGCTCGGGACGGATCGGCACCGCATCGCTGTCGCGAAACGGTTGCTGGTAGCGGTCCCAGGTCGCCTTGCAATCGTCCAGACGCGCGACCCAGTCGGGCCACGTCCGGGTCTTCCCCGCGAGGCGTTCGCGCGCGCGACGCACGAGGACCTCGAGGCAGCCGACGATATCGCCGAGGATGCCCAGGTGCGCGGGGTAGTTGCGTCCGATCTCGGTCGGGTCGTTGTCGATCTGGATCAGCCGGGTCGGCGGAATCGCCAGCGTGTAGCCGTCGACCCACGCGCTGGTCGTGCGGTCGTCGAAGCTGCAGCCCAGGCCGAGCAGCACATCGGCGTTGCGCGAGGCTTCGTTGGCTGCATACGGGCCGTTGCGTCCGATCGGCCCGAACGCGAGCGGATGCGTCTCGTCGATCGTGCCCTTGCCGTTCGGGCTCGTCACCACGGGGATCGACAGCACCTGCAGCAGCGCCATCAGCGCAGCACTCGCCTCGCCGATCAACCCGCCCTGGCCGACCAGGATCACCGGACGCTCCGCCTGCAGCAGCAGGTCGAGCGCCTGGTCGAGCGCTGCGAGGTCGCCGGGGAAGCGTTGACTGACGAGCGGATCGACCTCTGGTATCGGTACCTCGGCCGACTCCTGGAACACGTTCAACGGTACATCGAGATTGACCGGCCCCGGGCGCCCGGTACGCAGCAGCCCGAACGCCTGCTTCAACGCGATCGGCAGCATCTCGACGCGCGTCGGTTGGAAGCTCTTCTTCACCAGCGGCCGGATCACCGACGGGAAGTCGCCCTGGTAGTAGCGACCGGTCTCCTGGAACGGCATCCGGTTGAACTGCGTGGTCGGGACGTTGCCGGTGATCGCTAGGAACGCCGACGAATCCATCATCGCGCCGGCGAGTGCCACCGGCAGGTTGCACGAGCCCGGTCCGCACGAGGTGTAGGTCGCGACCGGCTGGTGCTTCACCTTGTAGTAGGCGTCGGCCATGTAGCCGGCGGCCTGCTCGTGATGCACCGAAATCGTCTGGATGCGGTCCCGCGCATTCGCGGCCGCATCGAGCAGCCCGATGTTGCCGTGGCCGCAAACGCCGAACAGATACGGCACCTTTTCGCGGATCAGGTACTCGATGATGATCTCGGCGCCCTTGTGGGTCTGTTTCGCAGGTGCGGCTGCAGCCGTCGGCGCTGCCGAGTTCGCGGGGGTGGGCGTATCCATGCGCATCGTCCTAGGGCGGGTAGCAGTGCGGGAACCTCGTTGGACTGAAAGTCTAGACCCAATCTCCGAGTCCATGTTTCGATTTTCCGGCTCTGCCGGTGCGGCTGCAGGGCTCTTACTCGGTGAGTCGATTGCCCGATCAGGTCGTCGGCTCCGGGTTGCTCGAAGACCACCCTTCGTGTGCATTTGTCATGCGGTCCGTCCGACAGCATCCGTCCGCAAGCCTGCGTACTGTCGCGTTGCTCGCCGAAGCAGAAGCGCCCGATGCGCCTTCACGCGCAACGCGCAACCTTGGCCCGCTGCTCAGTCCAGCTGGATCTTCGCCACCGCGATCACGCGGCTCCACTTCTCCGACTCCTCGGCGAAGAACTTCCGCGCCTCGGCCGGTGTGCCGGCGATCAGCGTGATGCTCAATCGGTTGAACTCGTCCGCGGCATCCGGGCGCGCCAGGATCTGCCGGATCTGCGCGTTCAAGCGTTCGACCAGCGCGACCGGGGCGGCGCGGGTAATTGCGATGCTGAACCACGAAGTGGCCACGGCGCCCTTGACTCCGGCCTCTTCCAGTGTCGGCAGCTCCGGCAGCGAGGGCGCGCGCCTGGCGCCGGTCACGGCGAGCGCGCGCAACCTCCCGGACTGCACGAACGGTTGGGCGGTCGGCGCATTCTCGAAGATGAGCTGGATCTGCCCGCCGACAAGATCGGCAAGTGCGGGACCGCTGCCTTTGTACGGAATGTGATTCATGCGCACGCCACTCGCCAGCATGAACAGTTCGGTGACCATGTGTATCGACGAACCGGGTCCCGCGGTGCCGAAGTTGAGCTCTCCCGGACGACTGCGCGCCAGCGCGAGGAACTCCGCCACCGTCTTGACCGGCACCGACGGATTCACCACCAGTACATTCGGATTCTCGGCGTACACCATGATCGGCTGAAGGTCGGTCTCCGGGTTGTACGGCAACTTGCGATAGAGCCGGTGCGCAGCGTGAATGCCGATCGTGCCGATCATCATCGTGTAGCCATCGCCTGCGGCGCGCGCAGCGATCTCGGCTCCGACATGCCCGCTCGCCCCAGGTCGGTTATCCACGATCACGCTCTGGCCGAAATGCGTTTCCATCCGGCGCGCCGCGATGCGGCCGAGGACGTCTGCTGTACCGCCCGGCGGGAACGGCACGATCATCCGGATGGAACGAGCGGGATAGGCGCCGTCGGTCGGCGCTTGCGCAGTCGCATCGCCGGGCCGCAACGCGAAGAATACGACCGCGCCAATGCCGACCGTCGCTGCGACTGCGCTCTCCATTAGCTTCATGCGCGCACCTTTCATTCGTGCATCGGCTTTACGCATCACGCCTCCTGTCATGCGCGCGCCACTACGTCTTCCCACCGAAGGCAATCACGCTGCGCGAGCGGACGGTCCCAGGCAGCGAAGTTGCTGCGATCGACGATCTGCACCGGCAGCGTGATCTCCTTCGGCACCCGTTCGCCGCGCAGGTGTCGCAGCAAAGCCTCGGTCGCGATATGCGCGATCTTCATCGCGTCGAAGTCCACGGTCGCCAGCAGTTGGCCCGAGCGGATTGCGTCGATAGCTTCCGGCAGCGCGTTGATGCCGATCACGGGCACCTGCCACCCGCGCCCGGACAGCGCATCGAGCGCCCCCAGCGCCATCACGTCATTGGCTGCAAGCACGGCGTCCAGAGGAGCCCCACGATCCGCCCGTGCATCGAGCCAGTCGCTGACGGCGGTGCGCGCGACGCCGCGCTGATAGTCTCCGGTGAGCCGGCCGATCAATCGCACTTCGGGAAACTCGGCCAACGCGACAAGAAAGCCGCGGGTGCGCGGCGCCGTGGTCGCGGACGCGGCGATGCCCTCGAGCATCAGCACCCGCCCGCATCCCCCGATATGCCGCAACAAGTAGCGGGCGACGTCGAAGGCAAGCGCTTCATTGTCGGAACCGACGAAGGTAAGCGGTTGGCCCGCGGTCATTCGCGCGATGGGGTTCGCTATCGGAATACCTGCAGCAGTGATCGACTCGATCGCCGCGTTCACTTCGGTCTCGTGCACAGGAACGAATACAATGCCATCGGGCGGAGCGGCAAGAACCTCGTGCACCAGTGCGATCTGTTGCGCGACGTCGTCGGCCACCGCCGGCACATGGTGCGTGGTCACCGCGCCGAACGCCGCTGCCGCGCGATCGGCGCCGATCCGCGCCGCCTCGTACGCCGGATTACTGCGGTTCTTCGTGAATACCGCGATCGACGGCGTATGCACTCAATCTGCCTTCGCACCCGACTGCTTGATCACCTTCGCCCAACGCGGCACTTCTGCCTTGATGTGCGCGGCGAACTGCTCCGGCGTGCCGCCGACCGGTTCGGCGCCTGCCGCCAGATATTTCTCGCGCAGATCCGGATTCTTCAACGCCGTGTTCACCCCGGCGGCGATCTGATCGACGATAGTCCGCGGCGTGCCCGAAGGGACGACGATGCCATGCCACGACGTCGCATCGAACCCAGGCACACCCGACTCCGACACGGTAGGCATGTCCTCGAACCCTACCGAACGCTTCGGTGCGGTCGTGGCCAGTGCGCGCAGCTTGCCTGCTTTCACATGCGGCACGACCGACGTCGCGGTCGCGAACATCACCTGCGTCTGACCGCCGATCAGGTCGGCGAGTGCCGGTCCGGCGCCCTTGTACGGCACATGCACCATGTTCACGCCGGCCATGCTGTTGAACAGCTCGCCTGCCAGATGAGCCGCGAGCCCGTTGCCCGACGACGCGTAGTTGAGCTGCCCCGGTCGACTCTTCGCCAGCGCAACCAGCTCCTTCACGCTCGTCGCCTGCACCGAAGGGTGAACGACGAGGATGTTCGGCTGCACCGCCACCAGCGTGACTGGAATGAAGTCGCGGGCCGGATCGTAGGAAAGCTTCGGATACAACGCCGCATTCGCCGCCAGGACAGCGTTGTTCGCGAGCATGATCGTGTAGCCGTCGGCCGGTGAGCGTGCGGTGAGCTCAGCACCGATGTTGCCGCCTGCACCGGCCCGATTGTCGACCAGCACCGACTGGCCCCAGATTTCGGTAAGGCGCTGCGCGAGCAGCCTGCCGGCGAAGTCGCTTGCGCCACCGGGCGGGAAGGCGAGGATCATCCGCACCGACTTGATCGGAAACTTCGACGCGGGCGAGGCGCCCTGGGCATTCGCAGCAGACGTTGCAAGCTGCGTGACCGACATCAGTGCTACGGCGGCGATCACGGGTTTCGTCATCTTCACTCTGAATCTCCAGTGCTGAATGTTGTCCGATGTTCTCCGGTGCTGCTCACTCGACGCGTGCCCCCGACTCGCGCACGATCCTCGCCCACAGCACGATCTCGTCGCGCACGAATCGGGAAAATTCTTCAGGTGCCATCGGCATCGGCTCGGCGCCGAGCGCGGCGAGCCTCTCGCGCACCTCGGCGATGCTCATCAGCGCAGTGATATCCGTGCTCAATCGCTGCGCGAGTTCACGCGGCAAGGCAGCTGGCGCGAACACCCCGTACCAGGAATTCACGTTGAAGCCGGCCAGCCCCTGCTCGGCGACCGTCGGCACCTCGGGCAGCAGCGGCGAACGCGCCGAACCGGTCACGGCGAGCACCCGCAGACGCCCCGCTTTCACCAGCGGCAGGGCGGCCGGAAAGCCGACCGAAGCGAGCTGTACATGGCCGCCGACCAGATCGCCGATCATCTGTCCGGTGCCCTTGTACGGCACATGGACCATGCGCGTCTTCGCCATCGAGTTGAACAGTTCCATCGCCATGTGGTTCGGCGAGCCGTTGCCCGCCGAGCCGTAGGTCAACGCGGCAGGATTCGCGCGCGCGAGCCCGACGAGTTCCTTCACCGACTTCACCGGCAGCGACGGATGCACCGCGATCAGGCTCGGAAAGCCGGCGAGATTGGCGACCGCCGACAGATCCTTCGCCAGGTCGTAGCCCGGGGTGCGGTAGAGCGACATCCCGATTGCGTGCGGCACGCCGCCGAGCAGCAGCGTGTAGCCGTCCGGCGCCGACTTGACCACCAGTTCGGCGCCCAGGTTGCCGCCGGCACCGGCGCGGTACTCGACCACCACCGGCTGACCATAGCGCTCGGTCATCCGCTGCGCGACGATGCGCGCCAGCGCGTCGGTCGCGCCGCCCGGGGCGAACGGCGCGATCAACCTCACCGTCCGCGCCGGATACTCCTGCGCCTCTGCCGACCCATGCGTACCTGACAACGCGACGCACCCGAGCGCAACCAGCGCAGCGGCAACTGCCGAGCGGTCGATGACGCCACTGCGAGCGGTCTGACGACGAGCGCGATACATCGCGACATTCCTCCTGCGAGCGCCGATGCCACCGGTCGTTGCCGATGCTGTCGATCGAACTCGCTGGTTTAGTATATCCGGGTCGCATCGACGGCGATGCACGACCCGATGTACGCCCGACGCGGCTGCGACCGCGCGCCGAGGTCACGCCAACGACAATGCGCCGGCGACCCCGACACGAGCGCCGTTCGAGCGCTCGTCCGTTCCCAGGAGACACTCGATGAATGCCCCGCAAGACATCTCGCTCGCGCACAACATGACCCGTCTCGGTCGGCTCGACCTGCCCGGTGCAGGACAGGTGCGCATCGTCGGCACCACTGCCTACATCGGTCACATCACGAACAAGGAACGGCTCGGCACGAGCCTCGTCGATGTCGGGGACCCGCAAAATCCGAAGCTGATCTCCCAGGTGTTCCTCGACGATTCCGACTCGCACAGCCACAAGGCGCGCGTGGTCGGCGACCTCATGATCGTCAACCACGAGCGCAACATGACCGCGATCGGGCGCAAGGCCGACGAACTGCCCGGCGCACGGGCCGCGTTGACCGCGACGCTCGGGCGCGAGCCTACGCATGCCGAGCTCGCTGCGAAGATCGGGGTCAGCGAGTCCGATATCCCTGTAGTCGAGGCAGCGCAGAAACGCGGCTACGATCTTGGGGGCTTCCGCATCTACGACATCTCGGACAAGTCGAAGCCGCGACAGATCGTCCATCACCGCACCGGCGGCATCGGCGTGCACCGCTTCGACATGGATGCGGACTACGCCTACATCTCGACCGAGATGGACGGCTTCGTCGGCAACATTCTCGTGATCTACAGTCTTGCCGACCCGACCCGGCCGGAGGAGGTTTCACGCTGGTGGATGCCCGGGCAGCATGTCGCCGGCGGCGAGCAGAAAACCTGGCAGGGCCGGCAGCACCGTCTGCATCACACGTTGCGTTTCGACGACCTGCTTTGGGCGGGCTGCTGGCACGGCGGCGTGCGCATCATCGATGTCTCCGACATTCGCAAACCCACGACCGTCGGCGCCTACAACTATCACCCGCCGTTTCCCGAACCTACGCACACGTTCATGCCGGTGCCCGGCCTGCATGGTGGACGACGTATCGCGGTGGCGATCGACGAGGAAGACCACGCCCACAGTGCCGAAGAGATGGCGCGTCGCCGCGGCCGTCCGCACGGCTGCCTGTGGGTGTTCGATGTCACCGACTTCGCCGACATCAAGCCGCTGTCGCTGTTCGAGGTAAGCGAACTCGATTCGCCGTGGAGCCGCGCGGCCCCTGGGCGCTTCGGTGCGCATCAGTTCCAGGAGCACATGGACGGTACGCTCGTCTACTGCGCCTGGTTCGCCGGCGGGGTGCGCGTCGTCGACGTGGCGGACCCGACAGCGCCGGAAGAAGTAGGTCACTTCATTCCCGAACCCGCAGCCGGCAAGGCCGCTCCGCAGACCAACGACGTCGATGTCGACAGCCGCGGTCTGGTCTACATCGTCGACCGGTATCGCGGCTTCGACATCCTCGAGTTCACGCGGCGGTGATGGTGCGCGGCAGTCCGGCTCAGTACCCTTGTGGTCCGAACACGACGATGCCGAAGCGCCGCTCGAGCGCGCGACCGAACCGGTATTTCATTTCAGCGCCTTCGTAGGTCATCGGCGGGGTGCCGAGGAAATCGCGCTCCGGATCGACCCGCAGCACCGTGAACGACGGGCCGGCCTCGGACAGAATCGCGGGCAGCTCGCGCTCCAGCGCCGCAAGGTCTTCGAGCGTGCGGGCGTGCGCGATGCCCGCCGCACGCGCCATCGCCGCATAGTCGGTGCGCCCCTGATTGACCATCGGCACCGCGCCGACGGTCTGATACACGCCGTTGTCGACGACGAAGTGCTTCAGGTTCGGCGGACTCTGGCCGGCTTCGGTCAGCAGGCAGCCCAAGTTCATGCACAGCGACCCATCGGCGTTGAGCACCCACACCGGGGTCTGCGGCAGCGCCAACGCCAGACCTAGCGCGAAACTCGCGGCGAAGCCCATCGCGCCATGCATGTAGAAGCTGTCTTCGCTGCGCGTCAGCGCCCACCATTCGTTCGCCGCCATGCCGAGCGCACACACGACGATCGCGTCGTTCCGCCGGGCAGCCAGCACCGCCAATGCATCGCTCGTTTTCATCCGACCACATCCTTACTTTTCAACAGACGCCGGCTGAGGAACGCGATGAACGGGCGCTTCTGCAGACGGCAGGTCTCAAACGCGTCCGGAAGGCGCGCGAGATTGTCCACCTGGTCGAACACGTGATACGGGAAGTCGTAGGCCTCGAGCAGCGGCAGCAGCCGTCGTCCCTGCACCTCCTGGTAGATCCGATGATCGTCGATCGACCCGCGCAGGCTCACCAGGCAGAACACGGGGATCTGGTGGCGCAGGTTGAGGGTCGCCAACTCCCCGGTACAGGTGAGCAGGCCGGTCGCGCCCATGACCGCAACCGCGCGTACGCCGCCGAAGAATGCGCCCGAGCAGATGGCGATCGCCTCGGCTTCGCGCGCCACCGGCACATGCCGGATCGCGGGGTCGGCCGCGAGCCGAGCGATGACGGGCGCGACCCAGTCATCGGGCAGCGTCGCGGCCAGCCGCACGCCGCAGCCGGAGAGTTCAGCGTGTATCCGCTCGGCAACATCCATCGCGTGTTCCTCGAACCGCTGGCGGTCAACCGCCCTCGACCTTGATCCCCGCCTGCCGGATCAGCTTGCCATACTTCACGATTTCCGCCTTCAGGTAATCGCGGAAACTCGCGGCCGTCCCGCCGATCGGTATCGATCCTTCGGTACTGAAGCGTTCCTGCACGTCCGGCATCTGCAGCGTGGCGGCAAAATCGCGGTTCAGGCGTTCGATGATCGACGCGGGTGTGCCGGCCGGCGCGCCGATACCCGACCAGGTCGAATTCTCGTAGCCGGGGACGCCCGCCTCGGTCATCGTCGGCAGGTCGGGCAACGCCGCAACGCGCTTGGTCGAGGTCACCGCCAGGGCTCTCACCTTTCCCGCCTGGATATGCGGAATGCTCGGCGCGGTGATGTTGAACGACGCCTGGATGTGTCCGCCGACCAGGTCGATCAGCGACTGGGCTGAACCGCGATACGGCACATGCGTCATCCGCGTGCCAGTCATCGAGGAAAACAGCTCGGCCGAGATGTGCGCGAAGCCGCCCGAGCCCGACGAGCCGTAGGTCAACGCTCCGGGATTGCGCCGCGCCAGCGCGATGAATTCCTTCACCGTCTTCACCGGCAGCGCTGGATGCACGACCAGCACCCCGGGGGTCTCGCCGACGAGCACCACGGGAATGAAATCCTTCTCGGTGTCATACGGCAGCTTGTACAGATGCGGATGCACGGCCCAGTTGCCCGAGGTCGCAATCACCAGCGTGTGACCATCGGGCGCCGCACGCGCAACGATCTCCATGCCGATCACGCCGTTGGCGCCGGGTCGGCTTTCGATGATGACCGGCTGGCCGAGTCTCGGCGCCAGCTTGTCGGCGAGGATGCGGCCCTGGATGTCCGTTGTCCCACCGGGCGGAAACGGCATCACGATGCGTACGGTCCGGTTCGGATAGTCCTTGGGCGCGGCCTGGGCAACCGCGTCGACGGACACGCCCGTCGAGGCGAGCACGACGAGGAACGACAGCGCGCGTGGCGATAAGGAACTCATGGGTGTCTCCTGTGAAGGCATCTATTGCGGAACTCGTCGACGCGCACCGGCCAGGATCACTGATAGACCTCGGCCTCGCCGTATTGCTCGAGCAGCGCCAGCAGCTTCTTGCGCATCAACAACCCGGGCTGGTCCGATGCCATGTGGAACTCGGCACGGCGGCGCGTGTCGAGCGGCAGGTCGCCGTCGACGGCTTCGAGAATCGAGCGATCCTCGTCGACGACCGCCCGGTCGAAAGCGATGATGTCGGCGGCCGGGACATCGGCTTCGGTGTCGTTGCGATAACTCCACTGCACGATCTGACAGCGGCCATCCTCGATCGGCGTACCGACCGAGTAGATGCTCTGCTTCAGACCGTTCGGGTAGGTGATGCCCATGCGGCGTGAAAACGGCATGAACCAGTTGAGATCGACCGTGCGCACGGTTTCGTCCGCCTCGATCTTCAGATGCTTCCTGCCCGACGCCGGATTCTTCACCGGTTGGACGAGGTTCATGTCGAAGCCGTAGTCGCGCTCGACGAGTTCGCCTTTCGGCGGTTCGGGCCGGTCGCGACGGCCCTGCATCGACGCATGCACGAAGCTCTGATGCGCGAAGTCGAACGCGTTCTCCATGAAGCGCATGCCGGAGCAGTTCCACGGCTCGTAGAACTGGTCGACCTGGCGAAAGCCCGGTTGCCCGGCTTCGGGCAGCACCGGTATCGGCAGCAGCGGATCCTCGAGCGCCACCCAGGCATAGCCGTAGCGCGCTTCGCAGTGGTAGGCCGCGACGCGCGCACCGAACGGGATCGCACTGTCGGGCTGTTGCGGGATCTTCACGCAGCGTCCCCCGCGGTCGTAGGTCCAGCCGTGATAACCGCACACGAGGTTGCCGCCTTCGCAGAAACCTTTCGACAGTTGCGCGGTGCGGTGGCAGCAGCGGTCGCGCACCGCCGCGGGCTTTCCTTCGCCATCCAGCCACAACACGATGCGCTCGCCGAGCAGCGTGAACGGCCGAGGCCCGTCGTCGAGCAGCGAGAGCGGCATCACGCAATGCCAGAAGCGCCGGAACACTTTCTGTCTGACTTCGATCATGTCGTCTCCCGTGAGACCGAGAATGGAAGGGGCGTTCGCGCCGCACCCGGACTCGGGCACGCGACGCGGTAGGAATCGGGACGGCCGGCGCGCACGCTGCGATCAGCCATGCACTTCTTCCTCGCCGTACTCGCGCAGCAGCGCGAGCAACTTCTCGCGCATGATCAGTCCGGGCTTGTCGCTGTCCATGTGGAACTCGATGCGCCGCGTCGTGTCGATGCAGGCATCGGGATCGGTGCTCTCGAGGATGGTCTTGTCCTCGTTGGTCACGGCGCGGTCGAAGGCGATGATCTCGGCGGCCGGTACCTGCGCCTCGGTGTCGCTGCGGTAGCACCACTGCACGACCATCGACGAGCGATCGTCGATCGGCGTCGCGTTGGTGATGATCGTGTGCCGCAGACCATTCGGATAACTGATCGCGAGGCGCCGCGAGAACGGCAGGAACCAGCTGCCGCGCATCACGCGTACAGTCTCGGCAGCATCGCTGCCGACGACGTTGCGTGCCATTTCCGGATTGGCAACCGGGGTCTCGACATTCGTTTCGAGACCCCATTCGGACGCTTCCATGCTCATGCTTCGCGGCACATGGCTCTTCGGGCCGAACGTGCCCTTGTGCACGAACGACAGATGCGCCATGTCGAACGAGTTCTCCATCAGGCGCAGCCCGGCGCAGTTCCACACTTCGTAGAACTGGTCGATCTGGCGGTAGGCTGGATCGGTCGCCTCGGTCAGCTCGAAGATCGGCTGCACCGGTTCGTCGAGCGCCACCCACGCGTAGCCGTAGCGTGCGTCGCATCGATAGGCGGGCACCTTGGCACTCGCGGGGATGCTCGCCTCGGTGTTCTGCGGAATGCGCACGCACTTGCCGGTCGCATCGTAGGTCCAGCCGTGATAGCCGCAGACGATGTTGCCGTTCTCGACCGTGCCCTTCGACAGCTCGGCGGTGCGGTGACAGCAGCGGTCCAGCAACGCCACCGGCCGGCCATCGGGGCCTTTGAACAGCACGATCTTCTCGCCCAGCAGCGTGAACGGTCTGGGGCCGGCGTCGAGCATCGTCATCGGCATCACCGGGTACCAGAAACGGCGCAGCAGTTTCTGTCTGGTCACTAGCATCGCAATGTCCTTCGCGGTTCGCGGGTGTGAGTTCGCGGATCAGGAAACACGCACGCCTCAGGCGTGCACTTCGGCTTCGCCGTGCTGCTCGAACAGTTCCATGAGCTTGCGGCGCATCAGCAGGCCGGGCTTGTCCGAGGCCATGTGGAACTCGACCCGACGGCGGGTGTCGACGGCGGCGTCGGCGTCGGTCGCCTCGAGGATCGCGCGGTCTTCGTCGATGATCGCGCGGTCCCAGTCGATCAGCGCCTGCGTCGGGCAATCGGTTTCGCCGTCGTTGCGGAACAGCAGTTGCACGAGCTGGATCGAGTGGTCGTCGATCGGCGTGGCACAGTTGAAGATGATGTGCTGGATGCCGGTCGGATACGTCGCGTGGAACACGCGCGAGAACGGCATGAACCACTTGTTGCGCAGGTGTCGTGTAGTCACCGGCGAGGGGTCCCCGGTGATGCGCACTGCGGCCGGCGGGTTGTTCACCGGTACGATGGTCTCGGAGTCGAATCCCCAGTCGGTCGGCCACAGCTCGTATTTCGACGGCACCGGCTGGTTGAACTGGCCGAAGGTCGCCTTGTGCACGAACGAGAAGTGCGCGTTGTCGAACGAGTTCTCCATCATGCGCAACGCACCGCAATGCCACTTCTCGTAGAACTGCTCGATACGGCGGAAATTTGCGTCGAAACCCTCGGGCACGTCCGGCACCGGCAACAGCGGGTCTTCCAGCGCGACCCACGCATAGCCGTAGCGCTCCTCGCAGTAGAACGCTTCGACCCGTGCGCCCGAGGGGATCGCGGTCTCGGGCTGCTGCGGGATGCTCACGCACCTGCCGGTTCGGTCGTAGACCCACCCGTGATAGCCGCAGGCGAGATTTCCCCGGTCGTAGAAGCCGCGAGAGAGTTGCGCCGTGCGATGGCAGCAGCGGTCGCGCATCGCGCCGAGGCGGCCTTCGCCGTCCTTCCACACGACGAGCTTCTCGCCGAGCAGCGTGAACGCCTGCGGACCGGCATCCAGATGCGACACCGGCATCGTGGCATACCAGAACCTGCGCAACACCTTCTGTTTCGTGACGAGCATGAGCGTCCTTCGCGGTCTCTAGGTCGGATGCCTGAAGCGATGCAACTCGGCAATGAGCGTCGCCCAACCGGTCGCGAGCGAGTCGAGCAGCAGCGCGCCCAGCGCGGGCGTGGCCGCGGTGGCATCGCCGATCACACCGCTGCGACTCAGGTCGTGCGTCAGCCACGCGTACGGCAGCGCGCCTTCGAGGCTCAGCATCGACCCACCCGGCAACGGCGGCGGATACTCACGGACCAGCCTGTGGCTGCGGACCTGTTCCGGCAGCAGCGCCATCATCAGCGCGGTCTCGGCGGCGCCCGCGTGAATACCGTGTTCGAGTTCCTTCGGCGCGAGCAGCGCGGCGGCGTTGTTCGGCACGTTCCAGACGAACAGCGGGAACAGCGTGAAATCCTCGTGGCGCGCGCGTGCGTCGCGCGCGGCGATCTGGACGATCTGCGGCTGGCCGCCGTGGCTGTTGACGAAGGCAAGCTTGCGAAAGCCCATCCGGTACACCGACTCGGCGACCTGCGACAGCAGTTCGATCAGCGTGGTCGCGTCGACCGACACTGTGCCGGCGAAGCGGACATGTTCGTTCGACTTGCCGTAGCAGATCGGCGGCAGGCAGTAGCACGGCACGTCGCTCGGCAGTTTCGCCAGCGCTGCGCCGAGCACGCCCATCACGATCGCGGTATCGACCGCGATCGGCAGGTGCGGGCCATGCTGCTCGATCGCCGCCACCGGTTGCAGCAGCACGACATCGGTCTTGTCCGGCAACGTGTCGATCTCTGCGGCAGTCAGATATGCGAAGAAGCGCGCCGGGGGTATCCAGCCGTGCAGCATCAGGACTCCAGCACCGCGAGGTCCGCCATATCGAGGCGGTCGGCAACGCCGCCACGGATGAGTGCTGCGAAGGACTCGTCGGGCACCATCGTGGTCAGGCAATAGAGACGAGTCGCACCCGTGTTCTCGATCACATGCTCATGACCCGGATACACGAGCAGGCTGTCGCCCTTCCGCAGCACGATGCGCCGGTCCCCGGCGATCGCCACGCCTTCGCCGTGCAGCACGAAGAATCCTTCGACCGCCACCTGGTGCGTGTTGGGCGGCGTGCGTCCGCCGACGTCGAAGATCTCGATCACGCTGACGAAGCCCGGGTGACCGGCGCCCGGATCGGCAATCGGGTCGGCGATCAGCGCGAACTTGTTGCTGTCGCCGGCATGGATCCGGAACACCTCGTACTCGCGCACGCGCCGCGCACGCACGCCCGCAACTTCGGCAACGGGACGCTCGACGTTCATCGGCATAGGCCCGCAATCACCGCCGCGCTCGACACGACGAATCCGAAGCACTGACGCACGTTGTAGAGCGTCGCCTTCATGCAGTAGTCGGGCGAGGTCGTCGCCGTGCACTCCTCGACCAGTATCGTGTCGTAGCCGAGGAAGTTGGCATCCATCAGCGTCGCGAGCACGCACTGGTCGGCGTTGACGCCGCCGAACAGCAGCGTCGCGATGCCGAGGTTGCGCAACACGCTGTCGAGTTCGGTGTCCCAGAAGCCGCTCATGCGGACCTTGTCGATACGGATGTCGTGCTCGACCGCGACGAGACCGTCGACCAGCGCCGCCGCGCCGCTGCCGCGTTCGAGCACCCTTTCCCCGCGCAGCGGCCCCTCGACCAGCCGGTCCCCGAGCCCGATCCCTTTGCCATCGCCGTTGAACACATGCAGCAGGGCCGGCGAGATGTTCGACAGGTCGGGGCGGTTGCCCCAGTTGACCCACACCACCGGTACATCGGCGTCGCGCAGTCGCGGCAGCAGCGCGTTCAGCGGCGCGATCGGCTTCCTCGCATTGGCGATGTCGACGCCGAGTTGCGCGAGCCATCCCCCGGGCGCGCAGAAGTCGTTCTGCATGTCGACGACGACCATTGCGCTGCGCGCCAGATCGATCTCGATCGCCTGAGGCGTCGCCGCGATGCGCGCGCGCCGCACAGGGCGGCCGGTGCGCACCAGATCGGCGGTATCGGCATCGACCTGCCATTGCTCGCCGGTGCGCGCACCGAGCGCGTTGCGCGACGTCGGGTCGGGATCGGTCGGCATGCGTGTCACGCCGCGATCCGTTGCAAGACCGCGTGCGCGCGCGCTGCCAGTTGGACGAGATCGACGCCGGGTATCGCGTCATCGCGCACGACGACGCGCCCGCCGACCAGCAGATAGCGCAGTCGCGGTCGGCCTCCGCTCACCACCGGCCCGATGCCGGGGTCGTGCAGCCCCATGTAGCGCGGCGCGTCGAGTGAATACAGCGCCAGATCGGCCGCGCGCCCGGGCGCGATC
>JACMMK010000025.1 GCA_014379045.1 Burkholderiales bacterium | reverse complement strand
CGCGCGAGGCGCCGCCAGTGTACGCGTGCGGGTGCCGTCGATCGCCTGCGCGTTCATGTGCCGCCCCCCCTTCGAAGTCGATCACCCGGTGCCACGGTCGTACCGCGATCTGGAGAACGGGCAAGCCTCGATATAATACGAGGCTTTGCAGCCGCTGGCTGCCCTGTCGGGGAGGTGATACGACGGCACGTCAGAACAAGGACTCTCGATGCGTCTCTATGCCGTCACCATCTTCGTCAGCGCGTTTTTGCTGTTCCTGGTCCAACCGCTGATCGCCAAGCAGATCCTGCCGTGGTTCGGCGGCTCGTCGGCGGTCTGGACCACCTGCCTCGTGTTCTTCCAGAGCGTGCTCCTCGCCGGTTATGCCTACACCGACTGGACGACGCGCAGGCTCGCGCCGCGCCGGCAGGTGTATCTGCACATCGGGTTGCTGGTGGCGAGTCTCGCGGTGTTGACGCAACTCATCGGGATCGACGCGTGGAAGCCCGCCGGCGACGAGGATCCGGTGCTGCGCATCCTGGGTCTGCTGCTGGTGACGATCGGTCTGCCCTACCTGCTGCTGTCGACGACCGGGCCGCTGGTCCAGGCGTGGTTCGCGCGCACGTTCACGAACGCGGTGCCGTACCGTTTGTTCGCGCTGTCCAACCTCGCCTCGATGCTGGCGCTGCTGTCGTACCCGATCGCGATCGAGCCTTGGGTCAACACGGTCGCGCAATCGTGGGGGTGGTCGGTCGGCTACCTGGCATTCGTCGTGCTGTGTTCGGTCGCTGCGGTCTACGGTTTGCGCTCGAGCTCGGTACCGGTCGATGTCGCGCCGACGCGCTACGCGCCCGCCGGTTCGGACGCGCCCGCGGATGCGCCCCCGACCTGGTCCACGCTGCTGATGTGGCTGTCGCTCGCTGCGACCGGCTCGCTTCTCCTGCTCGCCCTCACCAACCACATCACCCAGAACATCGCCTCGGTGCCGTTCCTGTGGATCGTGCCGCTGTCGCTCTATCTGCTGACCTTCATTCTGTGCTTCGACTCGCAGGGCTGGTATCGGCGCACGACGCTGCTGCTGCTGGGTGCCGCGCTTCTCTGCGCGATGGCGTGGGGACTGCATTCGAACGAGGTCACGCTCAACATCAAGATCGCGATCCCGCTCTATTGCACCGGCCTGTTCGTCCTGTGCATGTTCTGCCACGGCGAGCTCACGCTGCTCAAGCCGTCGCCACGCTACCTCACGACCTTCTATCTGATGATCTCGCTCGGCGGCGCGCTCGGGGGTCTGCTGGTGGGGGTACTCGCGCCCTATCTGTTCAACGGCTATTGGGAGCTCGGCATCGGCTTCACCCTGGTCGCGCTGCTCGCGCTGGTGCGGCTGCGCCGCGCACCGATCTATGTGCTGGTGATCGCGGTCGGGGTGCTCGGGTTCACCGGCGTGCAGTCCGGCATCTACGTGAAGGAGAAACTCGACGACGCGTTGATGATCCAGCGCAACTTCTACGGCGTCGTGCGCGTCAAGGATTTCGGCGATCCGGCCACCGATGCAGAAGCGGTGCGCAGCCTGGTGCACGGGGTCATCCTGCACGGCGAGCAGCGTCTGGATCCGGCGCGCCGGATGGACCCGACCAGCTACTACGGTGTGCGCTCCGGGGTCGGGCTCGCCATCGCCAACAGCGACGAGGAGCCACGCCATGTCGGCGTGATCGGTCTGGGAACCGGCACGCTCGCGACGTACGGTCGTGCCGGCGACCGCTTCCGGATGTACGAGATCAACCCGCAGGTGATCGATATCGCACGCACCTGGTTCAGCTTTCTCGACGGCTCGAAGGCGAAGATCGACGTGGTGCTCGGCGATGCACGGCTGCAACTCGAGCGCGAGCCCGCGCAGGCGTTCGACGTGCTGGTGATCGACGCGTTCTCGAGCGACTCGATCCCCACCCATCTGATCACGCGCGAGGCGATGCAGGTCTACCTGCGTCACATGAAGCCCGACGGGGTCGTCGCGTTCCATGTGACCAACCGCTTCCTCGATCTGCCCCCGGTCGTGCGCCGCATCGCAGACGAACTGAACCTCACGTCGGTGATCGTGTCCGATGAACCGACCGAGCGGCAGGATCGCTTCCTGTCGAGTTCGGACTGGGTCCTGGTCAGTCGCTCGGCGCGAATCTTCGAGCGCCCCGCGCTGAAGGAAGCGGCGCAACCGGTCGAAGCGCGCCCGCAGTGGCGACTCTGGACCGACGACTTCAACAATCTGTTCCAGATCCTGAAATAGCGCTGCGCGGCCGACGCGCGGGTGCGAGCACGGCTGTTGCGAGAAGCGTTCGGCACATCCGAATCGGTCCGGGACCCGTACCCGTAGCCGTTGACCCTCGTGTTGACCCTCGTGCACCGTCTCCCATCGCCGCACACCTCCGCCTGCGCTCACCGGTCGTCAAATGTCTTTGCCCAAAACTCTGTTCACCGCCGTGGCTTCGCTCGTCGCACCGATCCTGTCGGCGTGTTCGCCGCTGGCGCTGCTCGAACGCGCCGTCCCGTCCGATACCTATCGACTATCGTCGGCGATCGCCTACGGCACGCATCCGCGCCAGCAACTCGATGTCTACGCCCCGCTCGACACGAAGACGCCCGCACCCGTCCTGGTGTTCATCTACGGCGGGAACTGGAACAGCGGCAACCGCGATTTCTACCGCTTCGTCGGTGAGGCGTTCGCCGCGCGCGGCATCGTCACGGTGATTCCCGACTACCGGCTGTATCCCGAGGTGAAGTTTCCGGATTTTCTCGTCGACAGTGCCAATGCGACGCGCTGGGCAATCGACAATGCCGCGAAGTTCGGCGGCGACCCGAAGCGCGTCTATATCGGTGGTCACTCGGCAGGCGCCTACAACGCCGCGATGGTGGCGCTCGACCCCCGTTACGCCCGCGCCGCCGGCTTCGACAGCACGCAGCTGGCGGGCTTCGTCGGTCTCGCCGGCCCGTACGACTTCCTGCCGCTGACGGGGAGCATCACGCGTGCGGTATTCGGCTTCCCCGACACCTCTCCGGCAACCCAGCCGATCAACTTCGTTTCATCGCGCGCGCCCAGAAGCCTGCTGCTGTACGCGCCCAACGACAACATCGTCGGGCGCCACAACAGCGAGAATCTGTCGACGAAACTGCGCGAAGCCGGTGTCGACGTGCGCCTGGTGCCGTACGACGGCCTGGGTCACCGCACGCTGGTCGGATCGATCGCGCGTCCGCTCGCATGGATGGGCAACACCGCCGACGAGATCGCCGCGTTCGTGCGTTGACGCCAGTCAACCGCACGGGCGACCCGCAGCCGATCGTCCCGGCTCACGTACGGTCAGACCAGATGTTCGATGCGGATGCCGCCCCATTGCCGATCGAGATACTCTGCGATCAGACGGCGATGACAGTGGTGGGGCGCGTGCTCGCTGCATAACAGGCAGGCTCCATCCAGCAGCGACCGGGGTACCGTGTGTTCGATACGTCGCTCGCGCATCAGTTCGATGAAACCGTGCTCGTACGCGGTCCACCCTGCTGCGCGCTTGCGGTACGCGTCGAGCAGGTCCGGGGTCGGTGCCAGTTCGGGCAGGTGCACGTAATCGATCGTGCACAACGAACGCGCGAAGTACGCGAGGTCGTCACGCTTGGCGAAGCCGGCGAGTTGCGACATGTTGTGCAAGCGCACGTCGACAATGCGCGTCGCGCCGGAGCGCCCGAGCAGGCCGAAGAAGCGTTCGGCAGTCTTGCGGGTGAAGCCGATCGTGAACAGTTTCATCCCGCGACCCTCAGCGTGCCCGGGCACGCATCCGCTCAGGCTTCCGGGTCGGCCTTGCGCAGACGCTTGCGCCGGGGGGCGTGTGCCTTCGCCGCGCGCTGCTCGGCGGCGAACTCGGCGATCGCCTCTTTCGCCACGGTGAACGCCGACAGCGAAGCATAGACGCCCGCGTACACATAGGCATGGAGCAGGATCTCGCCGATCTCCTTCGGCGTCCACCCCTGGCGCAGGCAGGTCTTCACATGCAGCTTGACCGCCCCGGTCTGCGATTGCGCCGCGGTCATCCCGAGCGACAGTGCGGCACGCAGTTTGTTGCCCAGCGCGGGGCGCGCCCAGACGGTGCCCCAGCAGAACTCGTCGGTCACGTCCTGGAACATCATCATGAATTCGTCGGCCTCGCGATAGTTGCGGTCGACATGCGCATCGCCATGCACCTTGCGGCGTACGACCTCGCCCTTGCTCGCGAGCGGACTGCGTTTGCGGGTTGCCATGCGTTCTCCGGTTGCGTCCGACGGTGAGCCCCGAACATAGCCCCAGTCGGGTTCGGATGCCAGCAGTGCGCACGGTGAGCGACGGACCATCGCTCACCGCCAGTACGCATAGAGATTCAGGCCGATGATCGACACGCCGAGCATCGTCACCAGATACGGCAGGTTCCATCGGATATATGTCGCCACCGGAATGCCGTAGCGCGCCTGCATCGCGAGCACCGTGCCGGAGGTCGCACACGCGGGCAAGCCGATCGCCCAAGAGCACAGGAAGGCGCACGCGAGCAGGTTCGGGTCGGGCGCGATCGGCGCGACCCACACTGCGACCAACGGGATCGTCACCACCGTGTGCAGTCCGAGCCACGCGGCCACCGTGCAGATCACCAGCACCACGCTCGCCTCGACGCCGCCGAAGCGCGCGAACGGTGCGCCGATCCCGAAATCGGTCAGCAGCGCCGCCAGGCCGGCGGCGAGCACGGCGGCCGCCAGAAAGATCCACAGTTCGCCGGCCAGACCCGGCAACTGGTTCGGCACATGCCGCCGCAACCGCGCGCCGGCGACCGCGAGGCCCTGCCTCAGCGCCAGCGTCACCGCCGTGATGACGATCGCGAGCGTGGCGATCACCGGCTGCATCGACCAGTGCGGCTGCCATTCATGAATCGCGAACACGCCGAGGGCCAGTGCGAACGGGATCGCCAGCGCGCCGACATTGATCGGATAGCCCTCGAACTCGCGCGCGTGGTCGAACCGTGCGCTCGACAGCCACAGCCACAGCACGAGGATACCGATGCCTGCAAGCGGTAGCCCCATCAGGACGAGGGTGACCAGGCTCGACCCGGGTGCGACGGTAAGTGCGACCGCCATCGCCCCGAGAAACGGCGACCAGAAGGCGCAGATCGAGAACGCCGGGCCAAGCGCCATCGCCTGCTGTCGCGTCAACCCGTGGGGTTGCGCCGACGCATCGCGCGCGACCGGCCCGGCATCGGCCGG